>CAYFYW010000034.1:0-22729 GCA_964347425.1 uncultured Nitrospirales bacterium | reverse complement strand
CATAAAATATAAAATTACAATGACCAAATTCCAAATACCAAATCCATCCTCCGTAGCAATGCTACTGCGGAGGACGGGCAAATTCCAATACCCAAAATCCAATGACCGAAGCAAATATTGCTCTGGTCATTTGGTCATTGAGATTTGGAGCTTATCCTTCGACTTTGCTCAGGATGGTAAGCTTGTCCGCCTGAGGCGGGCTTGTCGAACCATTTGTTATTTGGTGCCTGCCTGCCGGCAGGCAGGCTTGTGATTTGGGATTTATAAGCATTTAGTCAGTGCTCCGACACATCGGGATTCGCTGAGGGGAAAAAGACCGTGGGACGTGGAATCTCTTTACGTCCTGTGCCTGCCCCGTTATATGTTTAATATTTTACGGGGGCTGAATAATTACAGGAGTTTAAATGCGATTCTTATATTACGACAGGGTAACAAATATAGAGAAAGGGAGATCAATAGTTGGTGTTAAGACCTTTACACTTTCAGAAGAATTCTTCAGAGGACATTTCAGCAAGATTGCCCTTGTCCCGGGTTCAATATTCATCGAGGCGATGGCGCAGCTTCTTGGCTGGTTGATCATTTATTCTCATGACTTCAAACTCTCTGCTGTTATGTCCCTGATAGAAGGTGTAAATATTTCCTCTGGATTAAGACCGGGGTTTAAAGCTGATATACACGGGGAGATTGTCTCTACCTCCCTCAGCGATTCCCTGGGTAAGGCTCGGATTTATGTTGACGGTGAGTTGACAGCTTCGATAAACCGAATAATTTATAGTCATTTTTATAACGTTAATCCAGAAGAACTTTGCCATTTGTTCCAGTATTACAGCGGCCTGAAAATAAAAAGTTCAATGAATAGCCTGTTATGACAAAAGCTATTAAGTCATTTAGTTATTGAGTCATTCGATAATGAGTCGCTTTCATGTTTTTCAGAACAGAATAAATTGAAAAAAAAGTATGGACATGAATAGAAGGGTTGTTGTGACAGGTCTTGGATTGGTAACCGGTCTTGGTATCGATCTTGAAGAGAACTGGCAAAAGGCACTGGCAGGGATATCCGGCATTAGCAGGCTCTCACTTCCCCATGCCGAAATGTCACCGGTCCAGGCAGTTGGAGATGTAAAAGAAACTGAATGGAGCATGATACAGGAAACGTTCCCTGAATATGCCCCGCAAGAGGGTGAGAGGAGAACCCTTTTTGCATTGTGGTCAGCAAAGTCTGCTCTGGATGACGCTGAAGTTGCAAATTATAATGGGGACAGGGGGCGTTATGGCGTTGTGCTCGCAGCAGGCCTTGGCATAAACCGACTGGAAGATATACAGAAATGGGTCCACAGAGATGGAAAATTTGATCTTTTAAGATTCGGACGAGAATATAGAGACGTGCACAGGGAATCTATTATGAAAAACAATTCAAACAGAGCCTCTGCATTTATTGCAAAGAGATTTGGGTTGTATGGGGTAAATTGCACGGTGAATACAGCGTGTGCTTCGGCCACGCAAGCCCTTGGAATAGGTTTCAGGACAATCCGCAGGGGTGATGCTGATATGATTGTTGCGGGCGGAGCTGATTCCATGATAAACCCTGTAGGGCTTGTGTTTTTTGTTCTTCTTAAAGCAGCGGCTGTCACGTCTGAAAAACCCGGAGAAATATGCAGGCCATTCGACAGAAAAAGGTCTGGCCTTGTGATGGGAGAAGGAGCAGGCATCGCAGTTCTTGAAGAAGAGTCCCACGCGGTTAAAAGAGGAGCAAAGATATATGCAGAGGTTGCTGGCTATGGTTCAACCATGGACGCCTATCAGGTTACAGCACCTCATCCTCAGGGACGGGGCGCTGAATATTCAATGAAGAACGCCCTGGAAGATGCAAATCTAAGCATTAATGATATAGATTATATTAATGCTCATGGAACAAGCACCAGGCTTAACGATACCGCCGAGACAATTGCGATAAAGAAAGTTTTCAAAGAGACTGCATACAGGATGTGCATCAGCTCCAGTAAATCATTAATAGGCCATTTGTTAGCCGCGTCAGGTGGGCCGGAATTTGTGTATACAACATTGAGTGTTCACAGGGATGAAATTCATCCAACCATAAACCTGACTAATCCGGACCCTAAATGCGATCTGGACTATGTACCGAATGTGAAAAGGTTAAAAACTGTGCGGGCTGCTTTATCAAATTCTTTTGGTTTCGGGGGGCAGAATGCATCCATTATTGTTAAGAAATACGAAACGACAAAATAGGGTTCCACATAACAACTAATATGGTGAGGATGAGAAACACAGATACGGGGACAAAGGATGACGATGAAACAGAGGGGTTAGCCGAATGAACGTAGATCTGTCTGGCAAAATTGCCCTTGTTACAGGGGGGTCAAGGGGGATCGGACAGGAATGCTGTCTGCTTCTTTCCAGGGCCGGGGCAAAGGTCATTATCAACTATAATAAATCAAAGGAACAAGCAGGGGAGGTCATGGAAGAAATCACTCGTCAGGGGACGGAGGCAGACATTTTTCAGGCAGATATATCGAAACCTGAAGAGGTCAAAGCACTTTTTGAGTATATCGGAAAAAAATTCGGAAGACTGGATATCATTGTTAATAATGCTGGCATCATAAAAGATAACCTGTTATTGGCGATGGAACTTTCTGACTGGGATAGGGTGCACAATGTCAATTTGAGGGGGGCGTTCCTCTGCACCAGGTCCGCAGCAGAAATGATGATGGCTCATCATTCAGGAAAGATTATTAATATCGCCTCCACAGGGGCCATAAGGGGTGGACGCGGACAGACCAATTATGCCTCTGCAAAAGGCGGCCTCATTTCTTTTACAAGGGCGTGTGCTGTTGAACTCGCTGGTAAGGGCATTCAGGTGAATGCAATTATGCCAGGCATGATTGTAACAGAGATGAGCAACCGTGTAAGAAAGAGGGCTGGAGAACAGATCCTGGAGAAAATTCCAGCTTCAAGGTTCGGTGAGCCTGTTGATGTAGCGAATCTTGTGGTATTCCTCGCCTCTGACAAGGCGGATTACATTACCGGCCAGGCAATATCTGTTGACGGGGGTCTCAGTATCTCGTGACACGCATATATCAGGGAATTGACATTGTGGAAGTCTCTAAATTCAAAAAAGTTTTTCTGAAGAATAAAAACTTTGCATCTGATATCTTCACCGAAACAGAAAGGCACTATTGCCTTTCCCGGAATGATCCATATATACATTTTGCAGGTCGCTTTGCTGTAAAAGAGGCAGGCCTGAAGGCCCTTGGCATTGGCCTGTCCGGCATCAACCATGTTTTTAAAGAAATCGAGGTTCTCCCAAATGTTTCCGGAAAGCCAATGCTTACATTTAGTGGTTGGGCCGAAAAAATCAGCAAAAAACGGCGGATTAATCAGTTCACCGCCTCAATTTCACATTCATCTCAATATGCCGTCGCAACAGTAATACTGGTTGGAAATTAAAATAAAAGGCGGACATTTTTATATGTCATTATGATTTTTTATCTTTAGGGCTAGTACTTAGTTGCATAAGTTCCAGTTCGTCATTCCCGCAGGTCATAAGCGGGAATCTATTGATTTTACTGGATTCCTGCTTTTGCAGGAATAACAAACATAAGATGCTAATTTATGCAACTAAGTACTATTTCACCTCAGACAGGGAAGAGGGTAATTATGCGTTATCTATTAATCGATCAGATTGTCCATTGGAAATCAGGGGAATCTATAAAGGGTATTAAGAATGTCTCGATGAGCGAAGACTTCCTGGAATTCCATTTTCCAAAAAACCCCATCATGCCCGGGGTTTTGCTGTTGGAGGCTTTAACTCAACTGACAGGCTGGCTTGAGGCCGCGTCTTCTGACTTCCAAAACTGGTTTTTAATCCATAAGGTAAAAAAATGTAATTTTTACGGGTTTGCATTTCCCGGTGACCAGGTGGAACTTGAAGTCACTAAAGGGGGAGCGATGAAATTTTCAAAGGGAACTGAAACAAAAACTTACAGAGGAACAGGTCTGGTCAGGGGCAAAAAAAAGATAACAGCGGAATTTGAAGGAGAAATAGTACCCCTTGCGGAGTTCGAAGATGCTGATGAACAGAAGAGATTTTTTCAGCTTTTAACGAGGGAGTCGAAGTTATAATATGTCCGAAAGAGAAGTTGTTGTCACAGGCATGGGGCTGATAACACCTCTCGGCAATAATTCAGAAGAAAACCGGAACAACATAAAGGCTAAGAAGACCGGGATTGTCAATCATCCACTGAATGACCTGCCAAAGTTTTTGCAGTACATGGGGAAAGTACCACAACTTGAACTCCCCGGCGATATCCCTCATAAACTCATGGGACAAATAAAATTCCTGAACCGTAGTTCCTTTCTGGGGTTCTGTTCGTCCTATGAAGCGGTAACACAGTCACGGTTAAATCTTTCAGATATCCCGCCTGGCCGCCGGGCCCTTTACATTGCATCAGGAGACTTCACAAACATTGGCTATGAGTTCATGTATCCCGCGATAAAGGACGGCGCGGATACGAGCTGGCAGGAAGTGGACTATGAAAAACTGAACAATTCTACAATGAATAAGGTCAATCCTTTTTTTCTGCTTGAATCTCTCCATAACAACCTGTTCAGCTTTCTGTCCTCATTTCTTGAATTCATGGGTCCGAACACAAGCTCAGCCAGCCTCTCACCCTGCGGAGGAGAGGCACTTGAACTGGCTTTCAGAAGCATTAAGCAGCATAAAGCGGATATTGCATTAGCAGTAGGCTGCGGCAGCTGGGTAAACGAAATACCCCTTTATGAACTCGAAGGATTGGGACTACTCTCAAAATGCATAACAGGGATACATTCATTTAGACCTTTTGATAAAAAGAGAGACGGGTTCATACCAGGCGAAGGCGGAGCTGCCATCTTTCTTGAGGCCGCTGATATAGCAAAGCAGCGCGGTGCAGACATTCGGGCAAAGATAAAAGGATTCGGAAATTGTATTGAATTCTCCTCTAACAGGAGAATCGGCGTTCCGGCGAGAGTCAGCAGACGGAGTATGGTGTTATCGATGGAAGAAGCAGGCTGTGGCATCGATAACCTCGCTTTTATTACTCCACATGGAAGCGGCACTAAAAAAGGTGACCGGTCAGAGTTAGCTTCAACTGCAGATGTCCTTGGAAACAAGAAAGCAGATATTCCTCTTTGCGGACTGAAACCGTATACAGGACATATGGGCGCAGCCAGTGACATTGCAGAAGTGATTTTTGGTATAAATGCTGTAACCGACGGGATTGTTCCTGCCACCTTAAATTTTCATGAAGCGGAAAAAGAATTCTCTGATTTGAGGATATCAAACTCTCACCAGATATGCGAGAAAAACTTTTTTTTATCATGCAGTTATGGTGTGGGTGGCCAGTCCTCTTCGGTAGTTGTGGAAGTCTGCTGAAAATCTTAATTAGCCACAGAGTTATAGAATTATTCGTATTTTATTAACTTATTTTTTTGTCAGTGGCAAATATTAGTCAGTGAAAGTCTGTGGCTGAAGAATGGTGAAAAAGAAGCGTAAAAAAAAAGGCAAATTTATCAAGATACTGGAATATGCGGCAGTCTATCAGCTTATTCTCATCTCACGTATTGCACCACTGAAAATTGTGAGGGCAATTAGCAACCTTCTTGGAGACCTCCTCTATGCCCTTGGGCCAAGGCGCCGCAATATAGCAATCGAAAACCTGCAGAATGCATTTCCTGGCGAAAAGACAGAAAAAGAGTTAAGAAAGATCGCCCGCCTCAGTTGCAGATCGTTCTTCCTCACTTTTTTAGAAACCATAAAACTCTGTTTTCTCTTTACAAACCCGGATATCATCAATAGTCTCAGACCCAGGACAGAAAATCTGGATGAACTCTTTCAAAAGGCAAAAAGACTACATGACGAGTCAGGAGGGTGCATATTCGTAACCCCCCATATCGGTAACTGGGAACTCCTTCCGTATGTCAGTTCAGCTGTAGGGATCCTCCTTGCTGTTGTCGTAAGGCCGCTTGATAATAGTTACCTCGAGAAACTCTTATATGCAAATCGCGTTGCCAGTGGACAGGTTATCATTCCAAAAAGGAACGCCCTCTTTGTCCTTCAGGCTGCGCTTCAGAAGGGAAGGTCTATTGGCATGCTGCCTGACCAGAGTACAATGAAAGGCATCTCTGTTAATTTTTTTAACCATAAGGCAACTACAACCCCTGTTCCCGCACTATTAGCCATAACGTACAAAAGGCCAATTGTTGTTGTGGCCTGTTGCAGGAAACCGGACAGCGATCAATATGAAGGATTTGTCTGTGATCCAATCTGGCCGGGAGAATATAAAAGCGAAAAAGCAGAAATCTTTCGTTTAACAGAGGCGATGAACCTGAAAATGGAATCCATTATCCGGAAATATCCGGAACAATACCTGTGGATCCATAATCGCTGGAAAACATACAGGCATAAGAAAGAAGTGCTGGCGTGAAAAAGATATTTCCATATGTAAACAAAACAGCCTTTGTATTTTTTATCATTGCGGTAAACGGATGCTCAACGGCAGGTCACACACACCATGAAGCTAATTACAGCCTGGAGATTTACGAAGATACGATTGCACAACCTCTTTCGTCCGACCCTTCTTTAGAGGACAGGATTCTCAATCTCGACCCGGACCATATAGATGAAGAAGATATTAAAGAGGTAATTTCCCGATTCCCGGCTCCAAGAATCATTAACCTGAACGGGAGTTTTCCTGTTGTAACGATGGATTCTTTCTCCAGGTTTTTAATTGCAATGGGATACCCTGAAGAAAAAATCCGAAATCCAAAAAACGGAGATTATTCTTACAGCAGTTACAGAAGCAGTAAAGACCTTGCCGGCATGATAGCATGGTATTACGAAAAAGAAGGGATGATGCCCGTCCTGATAGGCCACAGCCAGGGAGGCATGATTGTGGTCAAAGTGCTTCATGAATTGGCAGGCGCTTTCAGCGAAAGAATACCGGCCTGGAATCCCTTTACCGAAAAATCAGAAGAAAGATATTTTATTCGAGACCCCTTTGCGGGAGATAAACGTGGAATAAGGGATTTAAAGTTGGGTTATTCAGCAGCAATAGGAACCGGCAGGTTGATGAGGTTTTTTTTAGGTCAGTGGAATATGCTGACAAGATTGAGGAAAATCCCGGATACGGTCGAAACGTTTACCGGATTCAGTATAAAATATGATTTGATTGGCAGCGACTTTTTAGGGTTTGGAAGGGCAAATCGATATTACCCGCTCGGGTCTGCTGCGGTTCGCAATGTAAAACTCCCTGCTCAATACAATCATTTCATTATTCCTATAACCGAACAGCTTGCTAACAATAAAATAACGAGGGAATGGATAAACAGATATGTCCCGACAGCAGAAGAGCCTGAACTAACAGATCAGTTTGATGTTAATAGCAATAATATCCTGTTCGCTGCTGAAATCTGGTATGACATAAAAAAATACTGGGGCACTGAACTGAAGCGCCGTATCCGTGCCAGGAGGAGAACGGAGGGACACCAGGATGTTCTCCCATAATAACTTAATGACTCAATTACTCAATGACTTATGTATGTCAGCTTTTGGGGTTAACCCAAATAATGCAAATATTGTTCAAAAAATAATATAAATCAAAGATCAGAAATCACACCTGTCCAAAATAAAGAATTTGTGGAGGCTGAACCCCTCATAAACACAATGAATCGATCAGAGATTCACCGGGGCGAACAGGTTTTTGAATGTCAAACCTCATTCAGCCTCCCTGTTTATGATTATTCTGGACGGTAGTGATCAAAAATAAGGAGTTCTTATTAATTGAATACCTATACTTTAAAGTATAGCTCGCATTTATTCACAACAACCTGCATTATTCTAATCGCATTGTTGGAGTTAATAGCATGCAGGGCAAGTTAAATACCTTTCAGAGGACAATACTGCTCTGGAACGGGATGCATCCGTACAATGCTGTCCATGTTGTAAGAATACCGCAGACTCTGGACATCAAGAGACTAAAAAAAATAATCAATAATCATACAGAACACCACGGGCTGTCCGGTCTCGTCGTAGATAATAAAAAAAAGAGGTTCCACTATTATGGGAATTCCGAAAATATTGAAATCAAAATAATCGGTGAGAAAAAAAATGTCCTCGCCACCCTTTGGGCTGAAATTCAAGAACAGCTTAATACGCCTTTCAACGGGGATACAAAAATAAACCCTTTCAGATTCTTTACCCTGAAGGAAGAAGCCTCTTTTTACCTCGGCCTTGTATATTTTCACCTCATCGCGGGCGCGGATTCCATAGTCTATCTGTTAAAAAATATAGTAAACTGTTATATGGATGATAACGCGTCCCGCCGATATCTGCCCCTCAATCCTTATCCCGCTACTTATAGATTTGTGCTTCCAAAGAATTTAAACTATATAACAAAATGGATTATGAACCTTCCCGCCCATATCACCAATTTGCGTAAATCTTTCAGGCCAAGATATTCGGACATAAATGACCACAACGTTGGCTTTTCTTTCTTCCGTATCCATCCGCCTCAATTTCAATTACTGAAGAGTACAGCTAAAAGATGGGGCGTTACTCTTAACGATATGTTTCTGGCCATTCTGCTGAAGTCGCTTTCTCCTCTGGCATCAAAACGGATGCATGCATCCAGGCGAAAAAAAATCTCAATTGCATCTATCATAAATATTCGAAAAGATTTATCCCTTGATGACCCCGAAATATTTGGTGTTTTTTTGACTTATTTCAGAGTATCGCATACCGTACCATATGGAATTCAGATTGAACAATTAGTTAAAGATATACACCGACAGACCGATAAAATAAAAAAGTATAAGCTTTATCTCAGAACAATTATGGAAATGTGTACAGCTCTTGTACTGATCTCTTTTTTTTTCCAAAAACGGAAGAAAAAATTCTATTCAAAATATTATCCTCTATGGGGGGGGATAACAAACATAAATTTAGGCATGCTGTGGAAACAGTCAGATAATAAAATCCCTATAGATTATTTCAGGGCTGTTTCTACGGGTCCTGCAACTCCGCTTGTACTTTCATTCACCTCAGTTAATGATGTTTTAAATATAGGGGTCAGTTTCAGGACAACCGTGTTTTCTCAAGCAGATATAGAAAAAATTATATCAGATTTTTCAAACTGTGTAGCTGCTCTTAATGGAGGAGAGGAATGAAAAAAAATCTGTTTTCTGCAATATCTTTTTCTCTTTTAGTGGTCATTATAAGTAGCTGTGCAACTGTAAAATATACTTATCAAGAGCCCGCCTATGAAAAGAAAATTGAGAAATGGACAGTTCTGCAGGAATTCACTCTTGACCCTCTGCTTGAGGAAAAAATCCTTGCCCTTGACCCGGAACAAATACTTGAAGATGACATAAATAAAATATTGTCCCATGCACCAGCCCCGAGGATTATCAACATACACGGTGGTATATATCCAGTCCACCTGGCAATGGTATCATTCTCTGGATTCCTTATCTCCATGGGTTATCCGGAGGAAAAAATCCGTGATCCAGTGGATGGCTCTTATTCGTACAGCTGTTATACAAGCAGTAAAAAACTTGCCGGCCTCATAGCCTGGTATTACGAAAAAGAAGGTATGAGGCCTATCATAGTGGGCCACAGCCAGGGCGGCATTCAGACAGTAAAGGTTCTTCATGAATTGGCAGGAACTTTCAGCGAAAAAATACCAGTCTGGAATCCGCTTACTGAAAAGGCAGAAGGCAGATATTCTATTATTAATCCTCTCACAGGTGCTGAACAGCCTGTTGTCGGATTACAGGTTCCATATGCTACTGCTGTAGGTGCCGGGGGATTCACAAGGATTCTTCCAAACCAGTGGATTATGACCGGTAAGCTGAGAAGTATACCCGATTCGGTTGAAGATTTTACAGGGTTTTACATGGGGCTGGATTTAATCGGTGGTGACCTGCTCGGCTTTGGCACGGTAAACAAATATAAGCCTAATGGCGTCGCTAACGTACGGAACGTCAGACTCCCTGTGGGCTACAGTCATGTTACTGTACCCACAACAAGGCACCTTGCAGAGAGTCAGGAGATCAGGGAATGGATAAATAGCTATATAGCGACAGAAGAACCTGAACTGACAGTTGAATTTGAATCATCAACCGTAAACATCCTCTGGGCTGCCGATGTCTGGTACAGCATTAAAAAACACTGGACCCTTGAAGCTCAGCGAATGATACGCACAAAGAGAAATATGGAAAAATGGCGTCTGACAAATTAGCATTAAGGCAGATTGTTGTTTTAATGTCCGCGCTGCTTTATTGGGGCGGCGTTATTATTTATGCCTATCGCGTTCGCAAACATATTGGAAGGTCTCCGAATCTAAGGCCCGGCGGTCTCAAGGAAAAACTGCTGTGGTCAGGCTGGTTTTTTGTTATCGCCGCCTGGATGGGACAGCCACTGGTTATCAAGAAGTTTGGCGATTCCATAATATTTTCCTTTATAGACCCTTTTTTCCGTCCCGAAGGAATATTTTTGGGAATATTTACGGCACTTTTCGGCTATGCGGGTACCCTGTGGTGTTATTCCACACTTGGAGATCACTGGAGAATAGGGATTAATAAAAGAGAAAAAACCGTCTTAATAAAACATGGGCCTTACCGGTTTGTCAGGCATCCAATCTATTTATTCCAGACGTTAATTCTTACCGGTATGGCGTGTCTTCTTCCAACTCCATTTTCTCTCATAATTCTTTTAATCCATGTTATCAGCGTTGTGATAAAGGCATTAGACGAGGAAACATACCTTACCAGTATTTACGGATTTGAATATAAAGACTACTTTTCCCAAACTGGAAGGTTTTTACCCAGGTGTAGAAGATAGGGTGATGATCAGAGTTCAGGATTTACTAAAAAACTGCAATTAGCCACAGAGGACACAGAGGTCTCAGAGAAATAATTTAAAAAATAAAATTACACATCTCTGTAGTCTCTGTGCCTACCCCGTCATATGTTTAATATTTTTCGGGGAACTCCATGGCAGAAAAGATATTTTTGTAAAACTTAATAAACTCTGTGCGCAGTGGTTTTCTTTTAATGCATTATTTGGGTTTATGATTTTACGGCATATGATAGAATAGGAAAATGAATTCCTTTATTGTTGCAATTACAGGTGCAAGCGGGTCAATATATGGCCTCAGGCTTTTAGAAGAACTCCTTAAAGCCAGATGCAGAATTTATCTTGTAATCTCAAAGCAGGCGTTTCCTATCCTTAAGTCTGAGACAGGTGTTAACTGGACCGGGAAAACAGATACGGAGATAGAGAGGAAGATACAGAGACACTTCTCTTCCAAAAAGATTGTTTATTTCAGCGAGGATAACCTCTCGGCACCTATTTCAAGCGGTTCTTTTTTGACAGATGGAATGTTTGTCGTGCCCTGCTCCATGAAAACTCTCTCGGGCATTGCAAATGGTTTCGCATATAATCTCATCGACAGGGCTGCTGATGTGGTGTTAAAAGAAGGAAGGAGGCTGATCCTTGCACCCCGCGAGATGCCATTCAGTGCCATACACCTCGAGAACATGCTTAAACTTGCCCGACTGGGGGTTAAAATAGTCCCTCCTGTTCCTGCCTTTTATCATAAACCAGAAACTGTCAACGATATTGTAAATTTTGTTGCTGGTAAGATTCTTGACAGTTCTGGCGTCAAACATAGTCTTTTCAAAAGGTGGGCGTAGAGGCAGTTGTAAATCATGAGTATAATATGCTTTAATAATTGGTTATGAATAATATCTATCTCATTGACGTGACAAACAGGGACGGTGTCCAGACTTCGCGCATATTATTGAGCAAGCTCGCCAAGACCGTACTCAATATGTATCTGGACGAAATGGGAGTGTTTCAGAGCGAAATCGGATTCCCTACATTAACGCACGAGGTCAATTACATAAATGCCAATTTAGAACTTGCCAAAAAAGGCTTTATCAAGAGAATGCATCTTGAAGGCTGGTGCAGGGCTGTAAAAAAAGACGTCGAGCTGACTTTTAAAAACTGCCCTGATATCAAACATATTAATATCTCAATTTCCACCTCTGATATTATGCTTCAGGGAAAATTTCGGGGCAAGAAAACGTGGAATGACATTCTTAATTCAATGGTTGAGGCATTGAAAACAGCAAAAGATCTGGGTGCTGACACTGTGGGTATCAATGCAGAAGATGCATCCCGCACAGATATTGAGAGGCTCATCGAATTTGCCCAGGCAGGCAAAGAAAACGGTGCTGACCGCTTTCGCTACTGTGATACGCTCGGCGCAGACGACCCCATAACAATATACCAGAGGATAAAACATATAGCACAGAAAACGAAATTCCCCATAGAAATGCACTGTCACAACGACCTCGGCATGGCTGAGGCTGTTTCAGTTTCCGGTGCACAGGGCGCAATAGAAAGCGGGGTTGATGCCTACATAAACACAACAATCAACGGGTATGGTGAAAGGGCAGGGAATTGTGACCTCGTATCCACGATACTGGCGCTTAAATATTCACATGGTTTTGAGGACAAGGTCCATCTGGATGAGCAGGTGGATTTAAAAAAATCATGGAAAATTGCCCGTTATGCGTCACATGCCTTTGGCATCCCTATTCCAATAAACCAGGTTGGCGTCGGTGCAAATGCGTTTGCTCACGAATCGGGCATACATGCAGACGGTGCGCTGAAAGACAGGCGGAACTATGAACTCTACGACCCCGAGGATGTTGGAAGGGGAATACCCGAACTGCTTCAGACAGGAAGGGTAATAACTACAGGTGAATATGGCGGTCTTAAAGGTTTCAGATATGTCTATGATAAACTCGGTATTCACTTTCACGATGACAAAGAGGCAAGAAAAATACTTGAGATCGTCCAGTATGCAAACCTCCATAACCAGAGACCACTCACTGATGACGAGTTGCGGTTTATTGCAACACATCCTGAATTAGCATGCAAAATACTCACGGTTGCCCCGGAATCTCCAACTGAATAATGTACAGGATAACTCTCATCCCTGGAGACGGCGTTGGACCCGAGATAACAGAGGCTGCCAGAAGGGTGCTTGAAGCTACAGGCATTCCCTTTGAATGGGATATTCAAAACGCGGGGCAGGAGGTCTATAACCGTGAAGGCAATCCGTTACCAAACAGGGTCCTCGAATCCATAAAGAAAAACAAAATTGCACTGAAGGGTCCCATTACAACTCCTGTCGGCACCGGATTTAGAAGCGTAAACGTCCTTTTAAGACAGAAGCTGGATCTCTTCTGCTGTCTGAGGCCCTGCAAAAGCTATCAAGGTGCCAAAACACGATATGAAAACATAGACCTGGTTATCGTAAGGGAAAACAGTGAGGACCTGTATGCAGGCATCGAGTATCAGAAAGATTCCGAAGGTGCAAAATCGCTTATCGAACTTATTAAAAACACGACAGGTAAGACAATACGAGGGGATTCGGGTATAAGTCTAAAGCCGATTTCTGTGTATGGTACGGAGCGTATAGTACGTGCTGCATTTGAATATGCAAGAAAAAACAAGAGGCGCAAGGTAACCGCTGTTCATAAGGCAAACATCATGAAATATTCAGACGGATTATTTCTCGAGACAGCAGGGGAAGTTGCAGAAAAATATCCGGATATTGAATTTGAAGACAAAATAGTTGATAATATGTGTATGCAGCTTGTCCAAAAGCCCGAACTCTATGACGTACTCGTCTTGCCGAATCTCTACGGGGATATTATCTCGGACCTTGCTGCAGGATTAATCGGCGGCCTCGGACTTGCGCCAGGAGCAAACATCGGTGATGAACACGCTGTTTTTGAGGCTACACACGGCAGTGCCCCCAAATACAAAGGACTTAACAAAGTAAACCCCATGGCAATAATGCTCAGCGGGATCATGATGTTAAGACACATTGGAGAAACAACAGCAGCAGAAAAATTGGATAATGCACTTGCCGCTGTAATAAAAGAGGGTAAATCAGTTACTTACGACATGAAGCCTGTTCCCGATGACTCGACTGCAGCAACCACATCGGGTGTTGCAGACGCCATCATTTCAAAAATCAGTTAAAAATATATGGATCCCAGCCCCGTTAGTCTTTTAATCATTATATTTTGCCTCATCCTCATTGCTATCCTTTCCAGCTCTGAAGTTGCCTTCATTGCAGTAAGCAGGATCAGGCTAAGGCACCTGACTGAAAAAGACAACCGCCGTGCAAAAACCGCGCAGAAAATACGTGATCAGCACGACCAGCTTTTCAGCGCCGTGATCCTCTCGGGAAATCTCTTCACCATACTTGCAACATCCGTAGGCACCGCACTCGCATTAAATATTTTTGGAGAAGATTTCGGAGTTATCGTAGCAACAATTTTAATGACCTTCCTGACCGTTGTGTTTGGAGAGCTTGCGCCAAAGACCTTTGCTGTAACCCACGCAGAGAAAATTGCTTTACTAATGGCAAAACCAATAGAAATATATATTAAACTGGTCTCGCCCGTTGTCTGGATTTTCAATAGAGTGTCGAATTCCATAATCCGGATTTTTGGCGGAGAGGTAAAACCGACCCCGCAGTTTTTAACCGAGGAAGATATGAAGGCAATGATAAGCATAGGAGAAGAGGAAGGTGCCATTGAAAAAGAAGAAAAAAAGATGCTCCATAATGTCTTTGAATTCGGCGATAAAAAAGTCTCTGAGGCGATGGTACCGAGAACAGAAATCGTTTCTGTTCCTGAAAATGCAGTTGTAGCTGATGCGCTTGAGCTTGTATCAACAAAAGGCTATTCACGTTATCCCGTTATTAAGGAGACCGTTGATAACATTGTCGGCGTGCTATATGTCAAGGACATTTTGCTTAAGATGACAAGAGAAGATGTTAACGGACATACGCCGATAAATAACATTGTAAGGGATGCCTATTATATACCGGAAAGCAAAATGGTGACAGAGCTTCTTGACGACATGCAAAAAAATAAATTCCAGATCGCAATTATCGTTGATGAACACGGCGGCACTGCAGGACTAATAACACTTGAAGATATCATGGAGGAAATAGTCGGGGGTCTCCAGGATGAATTTGAGGCTATAGAGGCTGAAAAAGAGGTCGAGATTGTTGATGAAAGTACTTTTGTGGTAGCAGGGTATACCGGAATAGATGAGATTAATGAACTTGTCGGCGTTAACATAGAAAGTGAAGAGTTCCATACTATAGGAGGTTTTTTATTTGGACTCTTCGGCCACCTCCCAAAAGCAGGAGAACAGTTAAGATATCACGGTCTTAGATTTCTCATACTTGAGATGGATGGCAAGAAGATAGAGAAGATAAAGGTTACAAAAATATAGGGGTCAGCTCTTTAAGTGACAAACAAAGTATATATTAGGTACAATAATATTATGAAGTATTAATTCATAATTGACTTCTGAAAGGAGGAATTATGGATGATCCATTAGTAGCAGAAGAAAAAGTCCCTTCGTATGAAATCGTTAGAGAAAAAATCCTGGAGATTGACAGTAATGTGATAATATCGCGCACTTACTACGTCTTTGATAATCTTACGTACCGTTTCCAGTTAATTAGAAAAGACAAGATGTGTATGGTGGAGATACCCAAAAGGTTGCTGGATGATATAAAGAATAATGGCTTAGAATCAGAGCAGGAATTAGCGAAGATACTGAAGTTTCACGTTGAGAGCTCTGAATGTTGGAGTGATCTATACAAGTAAATTAACGCGTAGGGATCTCACTCTTTAATCTTCACAAACATGTAACACCCGGCGATGCAGAAAACAGCCGGACTAAACCAGGGGGCAAGCTCTGGAGGAAGGGTACCTGTATTTCCAAGTGATAGACTTACTGAAAATATCATCCAGTAAGAAACAATTACTATAAGACCCAGGCCTGCTGCCCGTATACCACCTCCCCACCTGCTGTTCAAAGCAAGGGCTATACCGAATATAATCATGACAAAATTAACCAGTGGATGAGCAAGCTTTCCATACAGTTCTACCACATACCTGTTGTTTCGAAAACCCGCTTTTTCAAGTCTTTTGTAGTAGGCATGGAGTTCAATAAAATTCATCTCTGCCGGCTTTTTCATCTCTTCCCTGAATATCTCCGGCTCCTCCAGTTCAGCAAACACAAGCGACTGATGCCTTGTTGTCGTGTTTCTGACAAAATCAAAAACAATAGCATTTTTCAGGTCCCATCCGCCATTATTCCACTCTGCCTCATCAGCCTCAATCCTCTTTGTCAAGTCAAAAGAAGGGCTAAAACTGAATATACTTACTTTCAAAATCCTGTCCTTGTCTTCAACAAAATCCCTGATACGGATGAGACTGCCATCAAGACCCTTCAGCCAAAGAACACCTTCCCTGAAGGTAATTTTCGATTCCTTCTTTAGTATTTTTGTAATTCTCAGCCAGGAAGCCCTCCTTGTAGCCAGAGGAGCCAGGGTTTCACCGAAGATTAAAACAACGATGCTGATCATGATCCCGAGGATAAGGAAAGAAGAAAAGAGCCGTTTTATGCTCCCCCCGGAAGCCCTGATCGCCACTGTCTCCTTCCACTTGGAAGCCATCCCGATGGTAAAAAGGATTGAAAGCAAAGAGGCAACAGGTGACGCCAGCAATAAAGATCTCGGGACCTGCAATAAAAGATACTGGAGTACTAAAAAGACAGGGGGTTTTTTTGCATAAAATTCGTCCACTTTATCAAAAAACTCCGCTATCAACAAAATTGCCGTAATACCTGCAATACAGATGATAAAGAACTTGAAAAACTCTTTCAGGAAATATCTTAATAAGATCCTCATGACTTTATAATTTCTATCTTATAACTTAATAATTCTTAACTTTTTCTTCAGTAGAGGCCTGTCCCTATATGCCAAATAGAAAAATAATACAGCCATAGCGCCGAAAAGAATATTCGGTATCCAGCCTCCCCAGAACGGAGGCAGTTTCTCTACCTTTGCAAGCCCCTCCCCCCAGATGAGCAGGACATAGTAAAGTACAAGAACAGACAGACTGAAAGAAAACCCCCCCAGACGACCTGTTTTCCCGATTCTTGTGGAAAGTGCAGGACCCAGAAAACCGAATATCAGACAGGCAAAGGGAATAGCTAACCGACGGTTTAACTCCACCATCCATAACACACTGCTTTTTCTCCCTTCCCAGAGGTCTATAATCCCTCTTTCATTCGGTTTTAACTTTTTTTCAGACTCTATAGCTGCTGCGACCACAAAGTCATATTCAGAAAATGCAGCTTCTGACGAACTGTTGTCTCCAAAAGTATGTACTATACCGTTATGCATACTCAGGTTTATGACCCCCCGTTTATGGTCCGAATGAATTGCCCCTTCCTCTGAAACGATCACTAACGGCTCTCTGGTATCACCTTCCCTGTAAACAAAAAGTCCCCTGAACCTGTCATCAGGCAGCATCTCTTTAACAAAAATAACGGTTCCCTTGAAAACCGTAGAAAATGTCCCTTCTTCAATGGTCAAGGAGGCCTTTTTTACAATTGTCTCATAGAGGGTCTTTTTAAAAGAGTGAATGCTTTTTGGTAACAGGTAGATGCTGATGAAAAAAAGGATCAAAAAACCCGTCAACGAAAGCATTATCGCGGGCTTTGATATAGACCAGAAACTCATACCGCTCCCCTTTAAGACGACCATTTCGTTATCCGTCGACATCCTCCCGTAGGTCAGGAATACCGCTACAAGAACCGCAGTGGGTATTGCGAGAAGCAGGATAGACGGCTGAAGAAATAAAAATACCTTGACAACATCTGTAAACTCCGCTCCCCTGCCCAGAAAAAGCCGTGTGAGCCTGACAAATCTTTCCAAAAAGAGCACAACCGACATAAATGAAATTACGACCAAAAAATTTACGAAGAGCTCCTTAAATATTGACCTCTGGATTATCATGGTTTCCACCACATAAGTGCTGTTTTTCTTAAGCCAAAAGGGGCTGTGAGGGTATTGTCCTTCCCCATACGAATCAGTCTTTTTCTCAGAAAATCAGCAAGCATTCCTTCTTTCCGAAAGCTGAGCTTTGTCTTTAACCTGTGCCGCCAGAAATCCATAGCTTCATCAAAACTTTCAAACGGCTGGTCAAGATAATATTCAAATATTTTTACATTCGCCAAAATCCCCTGATGATGCAAAAATATATATGTGTTTATATAGTCACACTCGTTTGAATATTTTCTCTTCAGCAGCATAGGATAAAGTTCCCTGTAATAAAATCTGTTCCACCCCCCGGCATTCTGGATATAAACGATAATCTTCCCTGACATGTTTGTAATATACCGGAGGAACCTTACATTACAGATTACGCTATGCGGAAGATTTGCACAAACAACCATGTCATGAGGCCTTAATTTTGTGTGTAAATCGCCCTGTAGTCTGTAACCTTTCCACCCCGCGTTGTAAGCCCTGATGTTCTTTATTCCTTTTTCCCTTACCCTTTTTAAAAGCGAGGAATACATCCATCTGGAAGGCTCTATAGCGGTAACCCTTTTAACGGATCCGGCTATCGGGATTGACAGTGCACCACAGCCCGCGCCGATGTCTAGAACACTCTCGCATGTTCTTAATAACGGTAACAAGGCAGTAACTGCCTGTTTGGGATAATTGCTCTGCTCAATCGCCCTCGAGTACCAGTTAGACCTCTTTTCATCCCATTTGGTCGCCATACGTGTAAAGAGAAATTATAACAGCTAATCAGAATAAAATCCCCCCTCATCCATTCCTTTATTTAAATGCCTGTTGACTCTGCCAAAAACGGCTTCTATAATACCTTCAGTAAAGAGATGGAAATGAGCAAGGGGGTTATGGGTTCAAACTTAAGGGATTGTTGAAAAACCCGACAATCTCTGCGTAATCATACCGGATAATCCGTGTAATCAAGACCGTTGAGGACTTTTTATTGTTTTTGTGCAACTGCATTTAACAACAACGGCTAAAAGACATATCTAAGATACCGGGATTAATCCCCATGAATCAGGACTTCCCGGAGTCGAATTGTAAACGACTTTAGCCTTAAATACCATACCAATTAACCCTGAAGGTTTAGCATGAACATCCGGCAAAAGATAAGCATATTCGTGATATCAGCGATCCTGGTGTCAATTTCAGTACTTGGTTATGTACTAATAGCCCAGGGACAAAAATCACAGAAACAACGCAGCATAGGCGAAAGATTCCATTATGAGACCTCTCTAACGTGGCGCGGTGTCATAGGTGACATGTTTCGTCTCATGCCGGAAAAGCCGGCTCAGTATAAAACCTATCCAGGGGCAAAGCTGGTAAAACTGCCAGGTCCGAAATATAGGGGAATGACTGTTGAAGATGCCATTAAGAAACGGCGCTCTGTCCGTAACTACTCCCCAAAGACACTCAGCATATCACAGCTGTCACAGTTATTATTTGCGGCTCAGGGAATAACAGGGAAAATGTACGGACAACCGCTGCGTACTACACCATCGGCAGGGGCATTATATCCGTTCGAAGTCTATCTCGTCGTCAACAATGTGCAGGGTTTGTCTCAGGGCATCTATCATTATGCCGTCAGGCATCATGAATTAGAATTGGTACAGGCCGGTGATTTCAGCAGTCAAATCACTGACGCGGGACTGAAACAGGGAATGCTCGGTGAGTCAGATGTAACGTTTGTACTGGCTGCAATCTTTGACCGTGTTCGTAGCAAATACGGGGAACGGGGCTTCCGATATGTGTATATGGAAGCCGGGCACATCAGCCAGAATATTTATCTACAGGCTGTGTCGTTGGGGTTGGGATCAGTCGGAGTCGGAGCATTTTTAGACGAAAAAGTCAATAAACTTATCGGCATTGACGGTCATAAAGAAGCTGCTGTCTACCTGCATGCAGTAGGAACCCTGTGAAACGTATAGATGTTGAATATGCCCTGAGTATTCTTCTTTTGCTGTCGGTTGCCATAACCGGACTGTTGGGGTATGTACAATCACAACTGGAGCTTCGCAAATTCATTCCGCATCGCTATTCTGCTTATGTGACTCTGTGCCTTGTTGCCGTGCACGTATCTTTAAATGCGGGCAAAGTATGGAAGTACCTCTGCCGGAAGATAAAGAAATAATAAGACAGTTATAAATCGGTTTCATGCAAATTCACGAGAGCCCGGGAGATTGACATCCTAATCTTCAGGGCTTAGACTATTTACACTTATCCTGGCCTTAGTAGTCGGAAGGAACTTCAAAAAATGACCTTAAAATTAAATGCCGCAGCAGGAATAACAACCCGTGACAATGAGTACAATAAGTCTTTGCAGATTGCTTTCATCTTAAGCATTCTGACAATTGGCTACAACATACTTGAAGGCGTGATTTCTGTATTTTTCGGACTCACTGATGAAACATTATCACTCTTGGGGTTTGGCATAGATAGTTTCATTGAGGTAATCTCCGGAGTCGGCATCGGTCATATGATTCTGCGCATGAAAAAATCCGGCGTTTCCTCCAGGGACAAATTTGAAAGGCAGGCGTTGAAGATAACCGGAACGAGCTTTTATATCCTGACTTTCGGATTAACAGGCGGAGGAATTATAAATTTACTTGAGGGTGTAAAGCCGGATACGACAGTCCCGGGAATAATAATTTCCATCATTTCCCTTCTGACCATGTATTTCCTCATGACCTACAAGCTAAAAATAGGGAAAAGAATAAGGTCGGACGCAATTGTCGCTGACGCGAATTGCACGAAGACCTGCTTTTACCTTTCGATTATCCTGCTTTCCTCAAGTCTTTGCTATGAACTTTTCAGAATAGGTTACATAGATATAATCGGTTCAATGGGGATCGCCTATTTCGCATTCCGGGAGGGGCAAGAAGCCTTGAAAAAATCGAGAAGTAATGCCTTATCCTGCAGTTGTGAAGACAGCTGCAGTTCACAACAGTCTCTTAAGAGCTGAAACGGTCGACGACAATATTCCACGTTGATGCCCTCACAGACAAACCTTTCTCCGGCAAGCAGGCAGCGGTATGCGTTTTAAAAGGGTACCGGACAGATGTCCGGATGCAAAATGTTGTTTCATTTTAACTGCTGAAAATGGGGTGTGAAAACAGGTAAAATAGGGGTCATTAATTTCTTGCGGCCATGATAGTCGCGCAATTTGGTTAGAGTCAGGAAGAGGATCACAGTGCTTGATATTAGATTTATTAGGGAAAAAACCGACAGGGTTATAGATGCCCTGAAAAAAAGAGGAGCAGATACTGATATCCTCAACAAATCTCTGGAGATAGAAAAACAGAGGAGAACTCACCTGAAGGTTGTTGAGGAGCAGCGACAGCTCAGAAACAGACTGTCCGGAGAAATTGGGAAATTAAAGAAACAGGGCCGGGATACCTCAGCCGTGTTGGGGAACGCCAAAAAGATTTCGGATGAAATAGCCGAAAAAGAGCAACTCCTGAGGGAATTGGAAAGCCAGGCGGTCCAGGAACTCTTACTGATCCCGAACATACCCCACGAATCAGTCCCTCTTGGTAAGGACGACACAGAAAATGTCGAGATAAGAACGTACGGTAAACAGTCTCGTTTCCCCTTTACACCCCTGAACCACTGGGACATAGGTGAAAAGCTTGACATCCTTGATTTTGAACGTGCAGGGAAAATTGCAGGCGCACGGTTTGCTTTATGCAAAGGTGCTGGTGCAAGGCTGGAAAGGGCATTGATAAACTTCATGCTTGACCTGCACACAAGGGAATTCGGATATGTAGAGGTGTTCCCCCCTATCCTTGTCAATAGAGAGGCAATGACAGGCACAGGACAGCTCCCGAAATTCGAAGAAGACCTTTTCAAGGTCGCAAACGAGACGAAAGAGTTTTACTTAATCCCTACGGCAGAGGTGCCTGTTACAAATATCCACAGGAAAGAGATTCTCAGAGAAGAGGAACTGCCGATCTACTATACTGCATACACCCCCTGCTTCAGGCGTGAGGCCGGTTCATACGGTAAAGACACGCGAGGACTCATAAGACAGCACCAATTTAATAAAGTGGAACTGGTAAAATTTGTTAAACCTGAAGAGTCTTATAATGAACTTGAATCCCTCACGAATAATGCAGAAGAGGTCCTGAAGAGGCTGGGCCTCCCGTATCGTGTCGTCACCCTCTGTACCGGTGATTTGGGATTTGCCGCAGCCAAGACCTATGATATTGAGGTCTGGTTCCCTGCACAGGAAAAATACAGGGAGGTATCCTCCTGCTCCAATTTTGAGGATTTTCAGGCAAGGAGGGCTGATATAAGATTCAGGCAAAACGGCAAAAAAGGCACGGAATTCGTCCATACCTTAAACGGTTCAGGACTTGCAATCGGCCGCACAGCCGCGGCAATCCTTGAGAATTTTCAGCAACAGGACGGCTCTGTTATAATACCCGAGGCTTTGAAACCCTACATGGGGATAGACAAAATAGTTAAAAGTTAAGAGTTATTTTGGAGGGGTGGCTGAGTGGACGAAAGCGGCGGTCTTGCACGCCTAAAATCGACAGTCTCCGGCGGGTCCGCCTGTGGCGGAAAAACCGTTTAATTAGCAATGGAAAAAGGTTTTATATACGTGCTGGGATGTGCTGATAATAAATTATATATTGGCTCTACAAGAGATATAAATAAAAGACTCACTGCTCATACAAATGGAAAAGTTAAAACTACTA
>CAYFYW010000033.1:0-2102 GCA_964347425.1 uncultured Nitrospirales bacterium | reverse complement strand
TTATCACTTCCCAGTCCGCATCTGAAAGCTCCGTCGGTTTGTTCAGGACGTTCAGAGGTATTCTGATTTTCCCCACGTCGTGGTACAGGGCTGCCAGGCCGAGCACTGCAAGAGCTTTTTTTTGTAATCCGAGTTTGTGTCCAAACGCCATGGCAAGTATGCTCACATTTACTGAATGATGGAAAGTATAATCATCATAATCCTTTATGCTTGTCAGGCCGACCAGGAATGTTTTTGATTCTTCTTCAATAATCTGATCAGCTATCATCTCTATGACCCTCTTTGACTTTCTGAAATTTACTGTTTCACCTGACGCTATTTTGCTCAGGACATCTTTAGTAATAGCCAGCGCATTTGAGTAGGTTTTTTTTGCCAGCTTCTTTTTACTCATGAACTCGAAATCTTCTTTGACTTCCCTGGCTTTTTCAATTTTAATATGAGGCGCCTTCTCAAGTTTTTCAGAGAGCGTTTTAAAAGGTGTATCAGAAGATCCCGAATGCCTTATTGCGGCAACCAATACCTTGATATCTTCTTCAAGCATTATATCTTCAAAGAATATTGAACCGATCTTTCTTTTCCTGAATTCTTCGATTAAAAAATCGAAGTTCGAACTGTATTCTATTGAATATCTGACCCTCTCCTCGTTTAAATAGAAGACTTCTCCTGTCAACGTGAGAGTTGTTTTTCCCAAGGATATCAAGGGATTAAGAAATACGAGAAGTTTGTGTATTGCAGTGATTACGGCAACGTTGTTGATATCATGAATATAAGCTGATTTTATTACAATAGCAAGCTGATTAACAATATTTTTAGCGCTTTCATCTGTAATTCTCTCTTCCATTTTCAAGATAAACGTATCAGTTTTTTAACCTGCTCAAGGCCTCCAAAGACATTGCCTTCAGAAGCTTGTTTTTTGATCTGCTTGCATCTTCAATCGACTTTATGGAGTCTTTAGCGTCAATGATACCCAGAGCATAAGCGGCGCAGGCCCTGCTCTCATCATTTTTTGTTCTTTTCAGCAATCGCCTTTTGTTTAGTGTCTTAAGGAGAAAGTCTTTTACCTCCTGGTCCTTCCATTGCACAATTACCCGGTAGAATTCCCTTTTTTCGGGAAAGTCTTTTGCAAAAAAATCTTTTCCTGACAATTCATCTAGTAAGACTTTTTTTACTTCCTCTGTCTTAATATTGCCCAGCGTCTTTGCCGCCGCCAGCCTTACCGATTTGTTTTCATCATATAACGTGCTTTTCAGATAATCGATTTTTTCCGGGCTCTTGATATTATCCATGGCATTAATTACCTCTCTTCTTACCCTGTGATCCGGATACGATAAAGCTTTAGTCAGGTATTTTATGGAATCCTGAGAGGCTATCTTTCCCATGATAATGGCAGCACTTTTCGCAATATCCCATCTTCTGTCATAAAGCCCCTTTGACACAGCTTCCACGTTATTCTGTCCCAATATCGTCAGAGCGTCTATGAGAAATGGCCTGCTCTTTAGCTGCCCCAAGAAAGACATGAATAAAGGGATCGAGCGTTTATCCTGGTGCTTTATAAACGCTTCAAAGCCGGACCTGTCTATCTCAGGCAGTTCTTCCAGTGTCTTAACGATCTTTTCTATAAAGGCCCTACCGTTGATTGTATCGAGGATCTGTTCAAGATTCCGGATATCATTATCCCCAAAGCTTCCGTCTTCAATTGTGTACTTCACCATATCCAGTACATATGAAGCTCTTTCAAAGGCCCCCTTTACAACGCAATTCTCTATTATGTCATCAATAATATGTATAATCTCTCTCACATCAGATGATGCCCTTGTAAAATATAATAATTCAAACACTACCGTTACAATCTTGTAAAATTTTGATTGGCCTTGCTGTTTTATTTCCTTTGCTATATACCGGGTATCGGCCTCGCTTATTTGAATTGATATGGTTGACCTTTCAATGTTTTTTTTCAGGGCATCCCGATGGGCTGCTGAAAGGGCACCGTCAGATATTCCATCATGATCACTGACTTCCCACTCACCGAGAAAGTCCTCGTCGACAATATATTTTATGTGTTCAAACTCTCCCGTCCAGAGCAGGGTTACTACATCGTCGTC
>CAYFYW010000032.1:0-1763 GCA_964347425.1 uncultured Nitrospirales bacterium | reverse complement strand
CATCCAAGGTTTTTTGACAAAATCTCTTCCAAACTTCCAGTGTTTTCTTTAATTAATCGCCCCTCATTCTCACGGAGTGTTTAGCATTTTCTAAAATCAGTTATGTAATCTAAGTTATAGGAATCTAATTATGGATACGTGACAGAGAAACACCTTGCATGTAATAAATAATAATAGTTATTAGGTAATATAATTGTCAAATTAAAAATATTTATAGCTTATATAAGCATTTCATATATGCGTGATGGCGCAAATAGCTCAATGATTTCCGTTAGCAATCTTGTATTGTAAGGAAAATTTGAAAATGATGATAACAGGAAGAAGCAAATGACAAAGGGGGCCATTTAGTAGACCTGCGTATCCTCAACCTGAAATTGGTTCATACCTGAAGATTAGCGACTGAAAATGAGCAGAACCATTCGAGACTTTGAGAGGGTCACAGCTTCCCGGTGTTTTGTCTCAAATTTTCAGCTAAGAGGAAGAAGGCAGCACCGTAAATGACTCCGCCTCTAATTCAGGCCTATCTTAATCAGCAGGGGGGCTGAGGGGAAGAGTGATCCTTGTACTTGCGCCGGAACTCAGGTTATGCCAGACGTTTCCGCCAATCGCTAAATCAGGTCCTGCTGTCTGATAAAACACGGCCCAGAGGAGATGTGTGCTCGTTGCTTCGCACTGGAAACCCTCAGTGAAAATTGATTCTAAATTCAACTTCAGGTCATCGGACAGGTCATACTGTTTAAAATCTTTGAAATGAAGGTGGTTGCTAAACCTTATCTCATCCTGGTTCCAACATGATAAGTTGATATTAAACTCGGGCTGAATTGCCTTTACGTAGTTAATGCCAATATTGGCTACAGCCAGTGTTCCTTCCATCACGCCAAAAGCCCTCGCCGCAAAGCCCCTAAACATTATACGGTTGGATGTGGTGGTGTACTCAAATCCATCTATATTGAGAAACCTGTCCTGGACTACGTTCAGTGCCTGCGAAGGAATGGCATCGTAGCTGAATGAGTGTTGGCCTCCAAATACAATGGCATTTCCACTCAGGTGATTGTAGGGTATCTCCAATCTGGTCGCTTTACTATCAATGGCCCAGCAGAAGAGGTAGCCTTTTCTGTCATTGTAGGCCCGGATCTGCACTCTATTTCCATGTGCATTTACCCTGTTGTACCGTGTAGAAGTATTCCACCAGAATTCCTCTTTCGGGGTCATCCTGATTATGAAATTTGTCTTTTCATCGATCTCATCATTGTCAGGGCCATGAGTAGCCATGTTGCATTCCAGCATGATATTCGCGAGACCTGTGTTCGTAATGTTAATGATGGTTGAGTATGTGATGTTGTCCACCAAAGGAAATGCTATAAGGCTTCCGGGTTCGTTCATGTAACCTACCATCTGTGCATGAGAGAATGCGGTAAAAAGGAAGATTACCATAAAGAAGATAAAAATAGTTGGCCGCTTTTTCATTGTCTCTTACCCCCTCTTTTTTTACCAAAAAAATGCATTATTTGGGTTGTTTACATAAGGTGAAGCCTCATATCACTCTACTTTGTCATGAAAAGACCGGTTCTCTTGCTTCTCGTGGATAGATTGACCCTCTCTGGAGAAACTCATTATGTAGTTTATGTGAATAGAGTTTGTTTTTTTATTTTTTTTATAAGGAAAACCTGTATGTTAATAACAGTAACATTCACTCGATGAGTTGTCAAGATATAAGCTCTCGGTACCTGACCTTGACATTGCACATCAGCATAATCAAATTC
>CAYFYW010000031.1:0-5048 GCA_964347425.1 uncultured Nitrospirales bacterium | reverse complement strand
TCATCTTTTATTCGTTCCCAAAAAATATCAAATCGTTTATCAAACTCATTAATTTGCTTTAACTGTATGTCCTTTGGAACATATCCTTTTTTGTACTGTATAAGCAAAAGTGCCTTGTTTGCAAATGGAGCTACGATAGAAGATAGAAGATGACTAGAACATTTTCGTGAAAGAAAGGGCCCGGTATTAATGATTCTGACAAGTCTCGGAATGGAATCAACCTCTTTTGTGTGAAAGAGTTCCCGGTTGAGGTCTGATGAAATTCTTCCAGTGATTGCATACGTAAAAGAGACATCTTTCTCAATGCATGTTTTTTGTAATTTATTGTACAAATTCAAATATACATCGAGCCTTCTATGGTCTTCCGAGATGGCTAAATCCACAACTTGAAAAGCTGTGACATCTCTACCTTTAATTGTATATCTCACAGGGATTGCTCCAATAAAACCTATTATTATTTCTCTGAAAAGAATGACTATAGATATAGGGTCTCCCGCGGGGTTTTTAATATATTTCCATTCCAGGTAGTCAGAGTCTATATTTAGTCCAAAGACGCTGCTTAAAAGAACGACCAGTCCATTCAAATTGGACTTTTCTAAATTCCGAAATGTATATTCTTGCTCCATAGTAATATGTAGATAAACAGTAAAATGCTACCGGGCTAATCATGATACAGATGTTTATATAAGAAATGCACCAGTTGTGAAATTTTGATATCAAGACGGATGTCGCCGCTGTCTGAAATAAGGAGATCCTGGAATTGGATTGGTTTATTACTGTAGAGGCATTTAATAGCCGAAAAAAGACGAACAAGATCAATCGATTTCAGCTCAAGTTCTGAGCCTAACAAGGTATCCGGACCGATTGATCCGTTAAACCCCGTTTCAGGAGAAATCTCTTTGATAACCTTAACGATGTCATTGAAAATAACTTCCTTTTCATATTGAATATTTCTGTCCTGTTCAGCCACCTTTCTTACCTTTCTAAGTCATAAATGCATTAGAGAGACAATGATGATAGTAATTAAACGGTACAAAGAGGTGCCCCTATAATATTGATGCATTCATACCAACTGCTTTCAGTTAATGCAATATACAAGGACATCATCCCGTTCCTTGTGATTGACAGGTTTTTTGCTTTTACAGCTTGGTATTTCATAAGGCACTCGAACGCGTATCCCTGGTACAATCACTTGTTTCTATGTCAGCATTTACCATCATTCCCTTCCCGACAGCTTTGGCACAAGTAAATGTGAGGTCCTGAAAGAAGGGGGTCAGGGCCCAAATAATTTAATGACATCCTCCAAGGCACACATGGGCATTAATTTACCTTTATAGAGAACGGAATCTATGCAACTGTCACAAAAGTTCAACCCTTCCTTCCTTAAAAGTGGACTGAAACTAACCGTGATATATTGCCAGTCGATCTTCAGCCCGATATACTTCAAAAGGTTGAGATGAATGCTCCGAATAGACTTATTGAAAAACAGGAGCCTGAGGTTGCCCAAACTGAACTCCGAAGATATTTTTTCAATATATGGATATTTCCCATTTTTCTTGTATGCCCGTGCTGTGTTATTTCGAAAGACATCGCTGTCCACAGAGCCTAACAGCTTTCCCTTGTAATACGCACTTATGGCGGATATCTTCCCTGGCAACTTGTCGTCATACCTGGTGCCAAGATAAACACCCCACTGAAGCCTATAGGCATCTTCAACTGCTTTACACATCGCAAGTTGCGACTCACATCTCTCCTTTACTGGCTTTGCTTCATCTTCCGGCGTCACGTTCGTACACGGGACAAAACCCACTACTTTTACAATGTCGGCGTTCTTTGTGAAGCTCTCAACCATTTTGTGAAGATCGGGGAGGTCCTCCTCCATGAACTGAAAACTAAAACCTAACTGGACACCTCCCACCCTTCTGAACATGTCGCAGAAGCGTTCTCTGATCTGAATGGCATCTTCTTCTGTATCACCACGTCCCTGATGCTTGGTTACGTGGATAAGAATGTAAGAGACGCCGAGATCTCTGAACTCTATCAATCTTTCATCATCAAGCAGTAGACCATTTGAGTACAATCCTACGTTGAGTAGTCGTTGCTTCGCATATGAGATTGCGTCATTCAATTGGGGATAGAGTAACGGCTCACCCCCTAGGAAAGTGAGGCAAGAAGTGTTTCTCAACCTGATAATATCGTCAATGTATTGCCTTATTTCCTCCAAGCTCATATCACGCTCTTTATTGTGTGCAAGTCGGCTTCGTCGATAACAGCCGGGACATGACAGATTGCAACGAGTAGTCGGTTCAATTACGGTATTCGGGTTGTCTGTTGAAGTGTACGGATATCTATACAGTTTTGTCAGGTCAGGATAGGAAGAATTCATGATTAGACTACCATATGTAAGAGGGGGAAAATCTATTACAAATGTTTTTTGTCATTTAATCCCCACATGAGTCTATACCGATCAGAAAATAACAAATCGCTTTTTAGGATTTTTTAGATTATCTTTGTCAAACAAGAAACCGGGCGTACCAAAAAGGTATCATCCGGTAAATTGGTAATTTTTCTTTGGAAAACATTGCGCTTTCCTTTCCCTTATCAGGGTTTAGCTTTCTCGTGAATCAGTTATGTAATTTATGTGATTGAAATGTACTTTTTTGGCTTAGTCAGGGAATCCATTTTTATTGTTGTTGTTGTTAATAATATTATCATTAAATGCCTGAATTGTCAATTGAAATAAGGATTACTTATAAAATTGATAAGAAAATCTCATATGTTTTGCATGATGACGATATAAGCCACGGTGACAATTACCATCTGGTCTTCATCGTAAGGCGAAGTTGCAGCTTCATGAGTACATCTATGAAAAGGAGGTTGCTTATTTCACCTCATCCTTGTCAATGATTGAGATGGAATAAAAAATGATGATTACAAGATGTGCTGAACAAAAAGGGTCTGAGTGAATCAGGCCTTTGCATTTGATTCAATTTACTTCCTGTTTCATTTGCCAGATATCCATTCCTCTATTATGCTGATGCTGCATCCATATTTTATATGTCCCTTCTGCCCGTCCGGACTGGTAGCCAGAATCTGTTCGCAGCTGCATCCTTCAGTGTCCTGGAGTGTGAATGATTTACCTGGCCCATTAGCTTTGCCTTTACCTTTTCCTTTTGAACCCGGGCGTACAGTATCAAAGATGTCATCACCATCGACCAGTGCGAATCTGTTTACACCGAGTTCTACTGATGGAACGGTCTCTTCTGGAATCATTGTCCCGTCACATATGTCCGCATCACCGCAGACTCCATCAGCGTCATAGTCATTTTCAGGAACATCCGGGCAGATGTCGCATGCATCACCCAAACTATCATCATCAAAATCAGTCTGGTCTATATTGAATGTCTCGGGGCAGTTGTCAAAGCAGTCTGCCACTGAATCGCCGTCAACATCAAAGCCCTGATCAATTGTCCCGTCACAGTCATTATCCAGACCGTCGCATACTTCGTCAGAACCTGGGTTGATAGACGGATTATTGTCGTCACAGTCAACACTGCTATCATAACCGTCACCGTCACTGTCAGGATACCGCGAGCTGGTGCATACTGCGTCCCCCCCGGTATAATTATCAGCCTGACCATACCGATTGTTTCCATAGCAGTCCACATTTCCGTCTGTCTTGAGAACGCAGGTATGATGCTGTCCTGCAGATACCCCGACAGCATCTTGCCCGGTATAATTATCAGCCTGACCATACGAATTATTTCCATAGCAGTCCACATTTCCGTCCGACTTCGGAATGCAGGTATGATACAGTCCTGCGGATACCCCGACAGCATCTTCCCCGGTATAATTATCAGCCTGACCATACCAATTATTTCCATAGCAGTCCACATTTCCGTCCGACTTCGGAATGCAGGTATGATACGGTCCTGCAGATACCCCGACAGCATCTTCCCCGGTATAATTATCAGCCTGACCGTACGAATTATTTCCATAGCAGTCCACATTTCCGTCTGACTTAAGATAACAAGTGTGAAAGTATCCCACAGACAGCCCTGAACAAGTGTCTCCGAAGTCAACTGAAAATGCATCAGCTTTTCCGATTAAAACAAGTATCAAGCCGATAATTATCAGACCATAAATGCCAAGACCCTTCTGCTTCAAACGTAATACCTGTAGCCTTTTAATTCCTTTTGTATGGTTACACATGGTTATTCTCCTTTTTTTGATAAAGTGATCAAATAAAAGCAGAACGTACCGAATGCTAAACCTCCAATAGCTTGGCCCACTTTTCTGGAAAGTCTGTTGCTTTCCTTCCCCCCTACATCCAGAGGAAAAAGCGAAAAAAATCATTGATATCATGGAAATAAAAGAGAATTTCTGCATACGTGTTATTCTCTTTGTATATATCCTCCTCATACTCCTTTTATATAATAATTCTGAAAGAATTAATGTGAAGCAAATCACAAGGAATACATTTATGAATTCCACTGAGTAATCTGAGGTCAGACTTAAAAAATTGACTTTTCCCCTTCCACTAAACTCATCTCGTATACATATATATATATATATATATATCCAGAGCAGTAGCTTAGAGACTTTTGACTGGTAATTTATTTACATTTTTTCTACTAGCCAATTGATCCAGGCTCGTTTCAAGCGAATTAGCCAGTTTTATCAAGGTCTCCATTCTTTATCTATCGAAGTCGGACTTCGATAGATGGGATTGCTGGTTTCTGTATAGCATTATATTTTGTCCAGAATTTTGAGGGGAAAAGAAATCCCTAACCGGCGGTCTACAATCCTGTTGTAGCCCCGTATGAGAAGGGGTGGAAATGCCGTTGTACTTATGCCGTTCTACGGTACGGGACGCTCCGAGCCCATTGCCTTAAAGGTACGTCTTATTCATTTTCGTATAAAAAATAACACCTACGAATCCTCAAGCTTAACCGATTTAAAAATTGACGATTAACAAAAGAAAGTGTGAGGATTGCTCCAAAAAAAATGGGGCTCGGAATAACCAAGCCCCACTAATGACTGACTTT
>CAYFYW010000030.1:0-2083 GCA_964347425.1 uncultured Nitrospirales bacterium | reverse complement strand
TTCTCAGCTGTTGATCTTTGGATTTTGTCTAATATGCCATTTATGAACGGTTCCGAGTCTTCTGTTGAATATTTTTTGGAAATTTCAATAGCCTCGTTTATTGCTACTGAGGGGGGTATGTCTGTCGTATGAAGAAGCTCGTAAGTAGCAGCCCTTAAAATATTTCTGTCAACAATTGCCATTCTGTCTATTGACCAGTGTTCAGCGGCATTTTTTATAATTTCATCTATCTCGTGAAGATTTTCAATTGTTCCCCTCACTATGCTGGACGTGAATTCTTTAACATCAGGGTCTTCGTTACTACCCTCCCAGAATTCTCTGATCAGTTCTTCATTGAATTCGCTTCCCGTGAGGTCAAGCTGAAACAATAACTGTAATGCATATTCTCTGGCTCGACGGCGTTTCATAAAACAGTAATGAGTAGCGAGTAATGAGTGATGGGTAAAAAGAGTATTCTGTTTACAGCTTTTTGAGAAGTTGTGCCATTTCTATTGCTACCAGGGCGGCATCCCATCCCTTGTTGCCGCTTTTTGTCCCTGCCCGTTCAACTGCCTGTTCAATGGTATCAGCTGTGATGACACCGAATGCTATCGGAACTCCTGTTTCCATTGAAGCGGTGGCAATACCTTTTGTTACTTCAGAGGCTATGTACCCGAAATGAGGGGTTGCCCCACGGATTATTGTTCCCAAACATATGATTGAATCGCAAGACTTTTTCGCGGCAATTTTTTTTGCTGTAAGTGGAATTTCAAATGAACCAGGTACCTTTATTATGTCTATGTTCTGCTCTGAAGCACCGTGTCTTATAAGGGCATCAAGTGCCCCGTCAAGGAGCTTGTTGGTTATAAAATCGTTGAAACGGCTGACAACTATAGAAAACCTGAGTCCATCTGCCTTAAGCTCTCCTTCATATCTTTTCATAAGACCTCCTTTTCGAATACCTGGCTCTAACTCCTTGATACCCCTTGCCCCCGGTCGTCTTCGGCGCCTCAGAATCGAGTCGGTTTGACATTCTAAAACCCTGTTCGCCCCGGCGAATCTCTGATCGATTCATTGTGTTTATGAGGTGTTCAGCCTTCATAAATACTTTATTTTGGACAGGTATGGAAGAAATTATTCTTACACTTTGTTTAGTATATGCCCTAATTTTTTTTTCTTCGTTTTAAGATATCTGATATTTCTGTTATGCGGTTTTGTCTCAATAGGCACCCTTTCAACAATGCGTAAGCCGTACCCTTCAAGCCCGATGATCTTTTTTGGATTATTCGTCATCAGACGCATCTTTCGGACCCCAAGGTTGACTAATATCTGTGCACCAATGCCATAGTCCCTCAAATCGGGTTTAAATCCAAGCTTCACGTTTGCCTCAACTGTGTCCAGCCCTTTGTCCTGCAATTCATAAGCTTTTAGTTTATTTACCAGCCCTATGCCCCGGCCTTCCTGTCTCATATAAAGGAGAACGCCCTTTCCCTCCTTTTTTATCATGGCCATGGCTTTGTGAATCTGCTCTCCACAGTCGCATCTCTTTGAGCCGAATACATCACCAGTAAGACACTCGGAATGAACCCTTACCAGAAGTTCTTCCTCCGGATTAACATCACCCTTAATCAAGGCTATATGTACTGACTTGTCAACCATGTTTTCAAAGACAATTGCCCTAAAATCGCCGCCATAGACAGATGGCAGTTTTGTCGTAGCTAATCTTGTCACGAGACACTCATTACGCATCCTGTATTTAATCAGGTCTTTTATCGTAATGATTTTTAACCCATGTTTACGTGCAGCCTTTGCAAGCTGGGGAACCCGGGCCATTGTTCCGTCGTCATTCATGATTTCACAAATAACTCCTGCTGGATAAAGCCCCGCCAATCTTGCCAGATCAACAGAACCCTCGGTTTGTCCTGCACGTTGAAGCACTCCCCCGGGCTGTGCCCTTAAAGGGAATATATGCCCGGGCCTGGCTATATCTTCTGGTTTCGTTTTGCGATTGATTGCGGTAAGGATAGTCTTTGCCCTATCAGACGCAGAAATGCCGGTTGTTACACCCCGTTTCGCCTCAATACTGATAGTAAAAGCTGTACCG
>CAYFYW010000029.1:0-2679 GCA_964347425.1 uncultured Nitrospirales bacterium | reverse complement strand
TCTATCAGTTCTTCGAACCCAAGCGGTGGGACGTAATAGTGTTCAAAAATCCCCTTGATCCTCGAATAAATTACATCAAACGATTAGTCGGCCTTCCGGGTGAAAAGGTACAGATAATCGACGGCGATGTCTATATCAACGGTCAGATTAGCCGAAAACCACCCAAAGTCCAGAACGAGCTGTGGATGCCGGTATATGATAATGATTACCAACCTGTTAATCCCTACACACCGGCTTTTAACCGCCACCAATGGTCCCAGCCCTTTGAGGCCGAAAGGTTTTCAAAATGGGAAATTAACGAAGCCAGCCCCACATTATTCCGCTTGGACAGCTCGACCGACCAAATCAATAGTATGGTTTATAATACCTCAATCGGCAATGATTTCAGAGCCACCTATGCTTACGACGATGTTAGAGATTACAAAAATCTCCCGTACTGCAGCGACCTGATGGTACGTTTTTACGCAAATACGCCTGAATCAGAGGGACTTATAGGCATAGAGCTGAGCAAATACGAAACCCGTTACAAAGCCTGGATCGATTTCAGATTCAAAGATACTCGCAGTAATATGACCATGAACATTGGGAAGGTCTCGAAAGGTAAAGAAACATTATTAAATAGTAAGTCGATTGGACTGTGGTCGGCTGTGAAAGGACCGGCTCTGGTTAAGTTTGCCAATGTTGACCATCAATTGATTTTTCAATTCGGCAGCGAAAAATTAACTTGTGATTTAGGGCTCTCACCCGAAGCCGCCGGAGCCAGAAAAACACAGATCGAGCCTCAGGTGAGAATATTCGGCTCCGGCAGACTGACACTCTCACACGTGGCTATTTTCAGAGATATCCACTACACTGCGCCGAATGGTTTCGGACAGGGAAGAGCAGCAGAGGGCAATCCTTTTGCCCTTAGAAAAGATGAGTTTTTCGTACTGGGTGACAATAGCCCCAACAGTCAGGACAGCAGATGGTGGAACAGACCGGGCAAGGCCAATAGGGGTCTGGCGTACCGCGAAGGTACTGTCCCTCGCGACTATCTGGTGGGCAAGGCACTGCTTATTTACTGGCCCTGCGGATTCAAATTTCCCTGGCCGGAAAGGGTAAGAACGTTTCTATTTCGAAATAGCCGACACAGCCATCTATGCTGGATTATGTATCGGGTTGTTTCGTGGAACTGGATACCCAATATCGAGCAGAGTTTTATATATGGCGGCTCAAACAAATGTGAATAACTGCCGGGGCCGTTTCGTTGCGCTTCGGACTTCATATCGAAAAGCTCTATCGACCATTGATTATTGACTCAAACTGACCGATGCGGTCGCCGCGGCGCCCAGCCAGGGTGGAGCGAAGAATCTCACTGGCCCCCTTGTCGCTATGATGCTGTTATTCTTTGCCAAGACCGGATGTCCGCCGTGCCTGGGCACCGTCGAGGCAGGCTTCGCCTTTCGGCTCAGCATGACAACTTTAAACCGGTCAATTTGAGTTATTGACTATTTCACTTCGTTTTTATCCGTCATTTAGCTCGTGACAGAGCGTTAGTCTGGCCAATATTTCTTTCTCATTTGCTGATTCTATTTGATAAACTTTTCCGCCTGCTTTCTTGTATTCCTCGCAAAAGCTATTCGAGCTTTCCTTATATTTTTCGTAAAAGAGTCTTTTGTATTCCGGCTGCTGAGCCAAAGATTGTATTTCCTTCGGGTTCCAGTATTTTATAATTATATTTTTGTCCTTAAGCAGGAAGTCAACACTCACTGTTTTGTTGTCTATTTTTAGAAATCTGTTCGTTTTGAAATCTATGTTTTTGCTTTTCAGATATCTGCAGATTATTTCCTCTCGGTCCTTTTGTCTGGTCATATTTATTCTTCTTCTGTTTCGTTTTGACATTTCTACTATCGCCCTGCGAGCTCTTGGCCTTTTTTCATAACTTTGTTTCATCTTATCAGGCGGCTTCGAAGGATTATGACTCAAAGCATGAGAGGAGTGATGAGCGTTACAATCAACCAAACCAGAATGCTTGTAATATAAAGCACGGGGGGAATGGTAGTAGCCGTAGCCATGGCCATACCAATAATCAGAAATCAAACCAGAATGACGGTAATTAAAAGCGTAAGGAGAGTAACGCAACCAGTAAGGGACTAACCCAGAATGATGGTAATTAAAAGCCCAGGGGGAATAACGGAGTTCACCAGAAACCAAGCCAAAAACATAAGGAGACCAACGGGTACGGTAACGGATGTCACTATAGTCATCATAATAGTATGCGTTAGTTATAGGGGGTACGACGGTCAACATAATTATCAGCACTGAAATCCTTTTCATTTTATTCTCCTTTCTTGTTAAGTTCTTTTCCTGTTACACCTCCTCTCTAAAAGCTTTACCTTTGTTCATGCCAACGATATTTGGGCGATGCATATCTTCAACAACGTTGGCAATTTTTTATTATTTTAAAAGAATCTTTCGCCCTGCAATTTTCACTTTCGATACATTTCCACTTTCAATACATTTCCGGTTTTATTCTTAGCCTACGTTACGGTTTCTCATCTCATATCTTTCTCCTCCAAAAGTATTAATATTGTTTGTGCCTGATCGGGCGGTTCCGGGTCTGCTCAGGAAGCGCTTTATAACCGCCCGAACCACTAAAGAGATTTGGTTTAAGAAGTGGTTTTTAATCCAGCCTGCTAT
>CAYFYW010000028.1:0-3379 GCA_964347425.1 uncultured Nitrospirales bacterium | reverse complement strand
ATGCCAGAAGATACTATGAACATAAAAAAACCTGTATTTTCTGTGACATTATCCAACAGGAATCAGCTAATAAAATAAGGATAATCTCTGAAAATGAACATTATATCTCTCTTGCTCCTTTTGCTCCGAGTTCACCATTTGAGACATGGATCCTGCCGAAAAACCACCAATCAAGCTTTGCACCTGATGGAAATTTTTCTCTGTTAGCTCAAATCTTGCAGCTGACATTAAAACAGATAGACAAGGTTCTCAATCTCCCTCCCTACAACATGATGCTTCATATATCTCCCTTCAAAGATGAATTAAATAACTACTACCACTGGCACATAGAGATAAAACCAAAACTGACAAAAATTGCTGGTTTCGAATGGGGTTCAGGCTTTTATATAAATCCGACCCCTCCAGAGGAATCAGCAAAATTTATGAGAGAGGTCCTGATTTAAGAACCAAACAAATTCCAAAACCCCATCGTCAAGGAATACAGGATGAAAGTGCTCTTCGTAACGTCAGAGGCTATTCCCTATATAAAAACAGGCGGTCTTGCCGATGTTACCGGTACACTTGTTAATGAATATAAGAAAATCGGCATTGATTCAGCTATTATTCTGCCGCTTTACCGGAAAATTAAGAAATCTGCCAAAGCATTCGGCATTAAACCCATTTCTAAGGAAATAATCGTCCCTCTCGGTAACGATTCTGAAAGAGGAAAAATATGGGAAGGGAAAACTTCCGAAGGGGCACCTGCATATTTCATAGAAAACGACAAATTTTACGACAGAGAAGACTTATACGGGACATCTAAAGGCGATTTTCCCGATAATGCATCCAGATTCACCTTTTTTGACCGTGCGGTTTGCGAGACTTTAAAGGCCCTCGGGCTTCATTTCGATGTTATACATTGCCACGACTGGCAGACCGGGCTCATACCCATATACATGAAAACTATTTTCAGGCATGAATTCCAAAAAACCATAACGTTCATGACAATCCACAACATTGGATATCAGGGGCTCTTCTGGTCGCTTGATATGCCGCTTACAGGGCTCGGATGGGAATTATTCAACGTAGACGGTTTAGAATTTTACGGTAAAATTAATTTCTTGAAGGGGGGCATTCTCTTTGCAGATACAATAACCACTGTAAGTAACAGTTATGCTAAAGAAATCCGTACCAAACAATATGGGTTCGGTCTCCATGGGGTATTAAGAAAAAGAAGCAAAGATCTTTTCGGAATAATCAACGGAATAGACTATAATGAATGGAACCCCGATCATAACAGCTTCATCCCGACCAGTTACAACATAAAAAAACTGTCAGAAAAAGCTGAATGTAAAAAATCCCTGCAAAAATCGTGCGGATTTTCTTCTAATAAGTCAATGCTTTTAGGGATGGTCACGAGACTTTCATCCCAGAAGGGTCTCAACCTTGTGATGGAAACCATGCAGGAAATTATAAGCTCAGGCATACAGGTAATAATCCTCGGCAAGGGTGAAGAATATTTCCATAAAGCCCTTTCGAATCTTCAGAGAAAATATAGAAGGCAGCTTTCTGTCACTATAGGCTTTGACAGCACCCTTGCACACAAAATTTATGCCGGCTCCGATATCTTCCTGATGCCTTCTCAATACGAGCCGTGTGGCCTGGGCCAGCTTATTGCCCTGCGCTATGGCACAATCCCTGTTGCAAGAAATACAGGGGGTCTCAGTGACACAATTATAGAATATAGTCCTTCTGAAGGTACCGGCACGGGGTTTCTATTTAACCGCTATTCCTCAAAAGAGATGCTCAAAGCAGTAAATCGGGCAAATGGATTTTATAATAATAAACAGCACTGGCTGAGAATTCAAAAAAATGCCATGTCACAGAATTTCTCCTGGCGTCATTCAGCAGAAGGATATATTTCTCTCTATCGAAAGACATTAAAGAAAAGACACTCACATGGATGAAAGTAATCTGTGTAATCGTCTTTAGAAATCAGTACGTAAAGCACCGCGTAAAGCGGCGAGGCCGCAATATGGTTTACGCCGTGGGTGCCACATAGAGTGGCGTGTCCACTGCACCTTTGCGGTGTAATTAAGTATAATACTATACCAGGATTAAGAGTATGGCCGATATTACCGAAAATAAAAAGCTGGAAGAGAGGCTCTTGGAATCCGAGAGCTTAATAAAGATTGCTCAGGTAGCTAACTCATCCCTTGAGCTCAAAGAAATTCTGGACACAATTACGCAGACTGTTGTGGACGATCTCAAGAAAGACGTCTGTTCTATTTATCTCGTTAAGCCAGAACAGAAGATATGTGCTGAAGCTACAGCAGGTCTTAAACGTGAAGTTACAGGCGAAGTTTGCTTTAACATGGGCGAAGGAGTGGTTGGCTGGGTTGCAAAGGAGCTTCAGCCCCTTGCAGTAGAAAATATAAAAAACGAACCTCGCCTTAAAGACACCCCTCTTGCAAAAGCAGGCGATTTTCTATCAACGCTTGCAGTTCCGATCCTCAGAGACAATAAAGCGGTAGGCGTTATTACGCTTCAGACCAGAGAGCCGTATACTTACAGTCAGAAGGAGATTAATCTTCTCACCATAATCTCACACAATATAAGTGCAGCTATTCACAACGCCATGCTTTACAGAAATATTAAGACACAGCTTGATGAAGTAAAAATTATACATGAAATCGGCAAAGCTTTAACCTCTATCTTAAGCATGGAAAAGCTCCTGCCATACATATGTGAAGAGGTATCAAAACTTTTTAATGCCAGAAGCTGCATCCTCAGACTTCTCGATGCAGACAATCTTCAGATAGAAGCCTCTTATGGATTATCAGATAAGGTCAAGCAGGCAATGAATCTACGTCTTGGTGAAGGAATAGCAGGTTGGGTGGCACAAACAGGAAATCCGCTATTAGTTGATGATGTTTCCAAGATGCCTGAAAACTTACGTGTCCCGGTTATCGAGGCAACTTCTGTTATCTGTGTTCCAATAAAAATTGGTGAACGTGTAATCGGCACGTTGGGGCTGTACGACAAGAAGGATGAATGGGGAATTGCAACTTTTACCCAGGAAGACCTCAATACGTTAAGCACGTTTGCCTCTGTCTCATCTATTGCCATAGAAAATGCACGGCTTTACAGGACAGAAGTAGAAAAAGAGAAGAAGATATTATCGCTTTACTGGGAAGTTACCCAGACAAAGGATTACCTCGAAAGCATTATAGCAAACTCTGCTGACGCCATCATAATATCTGATACAGATGGTCAAATTACCTCATGGAATAAAGGCGCTGAAAAAATCTACGGTTATGCAGAAAATGAGGTTCTGGGCAAGTTCTTTCCAATGGTTCCCTCATTTTTGATTAAGGACGAAAAAACTTTCATTGAGAAA
>CAYFYW010000027.1:0-2691 GCA_964347425.1 uncultured Nitrospirales bacterium | reverse complement strand
CTCTAACCAACTGAGCTATAGGCCCTCATAATGAAAAAACCTTATTTTTCAGAACCACTCACCTTCCCGACTTGTCGGGGCGCTCTAACCAACTGAGCTATAGGCCCTCAACAGTTTGTGAAGTGTGATATAGGTATTAAAAAATAACTTAAAAAAAGAGCTATTGTCAATGTAATGCAGTGAGAGGGTTGCGTAAAATTTTATGTGTAAAAAGGATTGAAGGACAAAAAGAAAGGGTTTATCCTCCATAAGTCACGACAATAACTTATAAGCGATTTCGTAAGAAACCCTTTCTTCAATACCGCACATCACTTCTTATCTTCATGCCATCTGCTTTCTTTATAATGTACAGACATACCAAATAAGTATGAAGCAAGGCAAAAAGAGAGGATTTAAAGATGCATTTTTTGATCAGGTGGACTTATCCTGGATATTTTCAAATTTTGGCGGCGGGTAAATTTTTATATTGGAGGTTGATAGACCTGCCTACCGGCAAGGCAGGCAGGCTCGATCCGAGGTGGTTAGAAAGAAATGTTAAAATACAAGACCTGACCCCATTATATTATTCTTTTGCGCCGGCTTTCTCGAGTAAACTGACTATCTTCAAAAATCCCCGCTGTGACGCATAACCCGCGGCTGTTGTTCCGTCAACGTCCTCTGCATTCACATTAGCACCATTTGCAAGCAGGGCATTTACTGTTTCAAAATGACCGGCAAATGACGCATACATTAAAGCTGTCATCCCATTGGAGGACCTCGCATTCACATCTGGATTATATGACAGCAACGCATTTACTGTCTCGGTGTGACCTTGAAGTGCTGCTTCCATTAAAGCTGTTATACCGTCAACGTCCTTTGCGTTCACATCAGAACCATTTTCAAGCAGGGCATTTACTGTTTCGGTATGACCCTGAAATGACGCATACATGAGAGCTGTTTCTCCGTCCCAGTCTCTCACATTCGCATCAACACCTCTGTACAGTAGGTCTTTTACTGCATCGGTGTGACCATGAAATGCTGCTTCCATCAGGTATGATTTGAGATATGCAAAAGACGCATGAGGTCCACCCAATGAAGCAGCTACTATGCCTAAGACAATCAGCACTACATGTTTCTTTAAATGTTTCATATTGTACAGCCTCCGTTTCCCTTCTTTTCGTTATATGTCTGCCTGAATACAAATCAAACAGAAGTTTTAATATTATAGCAGGAATTGTGCCAAACTTAATAGAGATAGAATTTTAGTTTTAAAATCAAGTGGATAAACAATTATGGCTAATAAAGGGTTAAGACAGGTTTCCGGTGATATCACCAGAAAAAAATGGTTATATCACCGACGATGAAAATTCTTTTTACCGCAATAATTAGCAGGGATATTGGAAGTAAAACATGTGCGGGAGACGCATTATTATATTGAGCTTTTGGAGTTTCTTTGATAGACTAATGCCTCTTATTACCAACTCCAAATATCATTTAAAAGGGGGTATTATGCGTCAAAAAAAAGAAGTAAAAGTTTCAGGGAATGACAGGTTTTACTGCATCACGTTTTTGACCATCGTGTCTTTCATATTTCTCTTCGCAGCAACTATAACCTCGCCCTCCGGTGTTTCTGCAGATGTAATCATCAATGAGGTAGATTCAGACAGCGCGGGAACCGATACCCTCGAATTCATCGAATTATATGATGGTGGAACCGGGAATACTGACCTGAGCGGCATGGTGGTTGTTTTCTATAATGGTTCCAATGACTCATCTTATGCTGCGTACGACTTGGGCAGCTTCACAACGAATGCTTCCGGCTATTTTGTTCTGGGCAATGCTGCAGTTGCAAATGTTGATCTGGTTTTTCCTGACAACACCCTACAAAACGGTGCGGATGCTGTTGCACTTTACACCGGTGATGCAGCAGATTTTCCCAATGACACGCCAGTTACCACAACTGGCCTGATTGACGCCATTGTATACGGCACAGATGACCCGGACGATCCTGGATTAGCTGTCCTGCTAAACCCCGGACAGCCGCAGGTCAATGAAAATGCAGGCGGGGACAAAGACAATCATTCAAATCAGCGCATTCCAAACGGTTCCGGTGGCGCCCTCAACACTGATACTTATACTCAGGGTCAGCCTACTCCCGGGACGGCAAATGGAGAAATCATGCCGGCTCCTGATATCAAGGTCAACGGCTCTGACGGGCAGATTGTAATTACTCCCGATGATACCGTTGATGTCATTGTATCTCTTGACCCCGGTGATAAGACAGATGCCATATGTGACTGGTGGGTTGGTGCGTTGACACCGTTTGGCACGTTCTGGGTTACCCCGTCTCTTACGTGGCAGAAGTCTGACAGCGCCCTCAGCGCAGGCCAATATCCGCTGTTTTACCTTTCGGAGACAGGGCTTTTGACCACAAATCTGCCGCAAGGTATCTATACTCTCTTTTTTGTCATTGATGATAATCCTGACGGTAAATTCGAGGTTACATGGTATGATTACGTAAATGTTATCAGCTCGACTGCAAGTGTGAAATAAGACGCAGGCGAGTAGAGAGAAAGTGAAATTGGGAAGCATTTCTTTTTCCGTGATAAAGTAACTTCAAGTATAGAAATAGCAGGGTACGGTATTATCGCTCATTCCTGCCTGTTGGCAGGCAGGTCGGTAAAAGAAACCGCTCAAATACCATACACTGCC
>CAYFYW010000026.1:0-2874 GCA_964347425.1 uncultured Nitrospirales bacterium | reverse complement strand
ACATATGTTACGTCCGAAAAAAATTTTATACAAACAAAAAATCTATCCTATGATATATTATCTACACAAACACTCGAATCCCTGAACCCTTATATCCCGAAAAGGGACGTTGTCCCAGGGGGACTTTACGTCCTCGAACCCTATATTATTTTGGGAGGTCATTTTGATACCACGATACACAAGGCCTGAGATGGGCAAAATCTGGGAACAGAAAAACAAATTTCAAAAATGGCTTGATGTGGAGCTTGCGGCTTGTGAGGCATGGGCAAAGCGGGGTGAGGTTCCGGCCAGGAGCCTCTCTGTAATTAAAAAAAAGGCTAAATTTAATATCGCGAGAATCGATAAAATAGAAAAAACAGTAAAACACGATGTCATTGCTTTTTTAACATCCGTTGCTGAACATGTAGGCCCAGAGGCCCGATTTATACATAAGGGTCTCACGTCATCTGACATACTGGACACGTCTTTAGCCGTCCTCATGCGGGAGGCAGCAGATATCATCATCAACGATATCAAGGAACTAATGGGTGCCTTAAAAACCAATGCATATAAGTATAAAAACACCCTGCAAATGGGCAGAAGCCACGGTATTCACGCGGAACCAACAACATTCGGGCTGAAATTTGCCCTCTGGTACGAAGAAATGAAACGAAACCTTTCACGTATAAAAAATGCGAGAAACACAGTTAATTATGGAAAACTCTCGGGTCCTGTTGGAACCTTTTCCAGCATTCCGCCATTTATTGAAAGATATGTCTGTAAAAAACTAGGATTAAACCCTGCTCCGGTATCAACACAGATTATTCAGAGGGACAGGCATGCAGAATTTATGAATGCACTCGCCATGATAGCTGCCACGATTGAAAAGATTGCTCTGGAAATCAGACATCTTCAGAGGACCGAGATGCTTGAAGCAGAAGAACCCTTTCAGAAGGGTCAAAAGGGATCTTCTGCAATGCCGCATAAACGAAATCCTGTTGGCTGTGAAAATCTCTGTGGCCTGGCCCGTGTTGTGCGCTCCAATGCGTCATCAGCCATGGAAAATATTCCTTTATGGCATGAACGGGATATAAGCCATTCTTCTGTTGAGAGGGTAACAATTCCGGACAGCACCATACTCGTTGATTACATGGTTACAAGACTGACGGGGATTCTGAAAGGTCTGCATGTTTATCCCGCAAGAATGCGCGAAAATATTGACAGAAGCTACGGACTTTACTGCTCTCAGCTGGTACTCATCAAACTCGTGGAAAAGGGGCTGACCCGCAACAATGCGTACCGCCTCGTGCAGAAAAACGCCATGCAGAGCTGGAAACAGAGGAAAAACTTCAGGGATCTTCTTAAAAAAGACCCGTTTATAAAAAAATATCTGTCTCCTGTTGAAATAGATAAACTGTTCAATTTATCGTATTATGTGAAGAACGTTAATTATATATTTAAAAGGGTGTTTAAGTAAATTAAAAATTAAAAATAAGAACGATTTTTTAACTTTAATCTTTGGTTTTTACTAACTACTCAGGTTCATAGTTCAAGGTTAGAGAGCGATGAAGATTGAACGATTTGAAGATATTGAGGCATGGCAACCGATACTCGAATTGATTTACCAGCTATCTTAATAACATAAGGTCCCCCTTCTTTGTTTTCACAAAGAAAACAGGGGGACAAGGCGACCAACCGCGAACCTGACAACCTGAGTAGTTACGATTTTTATTGGCTTATAATTAAGGCTTTTTAATCTAATAAACACTGGAGAGGGATAAGCATGGAAAAAGGAAAACAATTATACGAAGGCAAGGCAAAAAAGGTTTTTGAGACATCTGACCCGGACATGTTAATTCAATACTTCAAGGATGATGCAACTGCCTTTAATGCCCAGAAGCGCGGCACTATCGCAGACAAAGGGGTCGTTAACAACAAAATGTCTACAGTACTATTTACACTGCTGGAGGAATCAGGTGTTCCAACACACTTTGTAAAGCAGATTGGTAAGAGGGAAATGCTCATCAAGAAACTTCAGATTCTTCCGGTTGAGGTTGTCGTGAGAAATATAATTGCAGGAAGCCTTGCGAAAAGGCTTGGCATCAAAGAGGGAAAGGCAGCCCCCTTTCCGATGGTTGAATTTTATTACAAAAACGATGAACTCGGTGACCCGCTGATAATTGAAGACCACATTATGGCATTGGGGCTTGCAACAGAAGAGCAGATAAAGACAGTGAAAAACTATGCGCTAAAGATAAACGGCATCCTGAAAAAATTCTTTGACGAGCGGGGAATAATACTGGTTGATTTTAAGCTTGAGTTTGGAACTCACAAGGGTCAACTGCTTCTTGGTGACGAGATAGCGCCTGACACATGCAGGCTCTGGGATAAAAAGACAATGGAAAAACTGGACAAGGACAGATTCCGCAGAGACCTTGGAAGGATTGAGGAGGCATATCAGGAGGTCTTAAGGAGAGTAATGGAATAGAGAAAAGAGGTATCAATCCTGATGGGCTTACTTCACTATTATCGAACACCCGCCCTTTCCGAGGCAGAGAAAAAAGAACTTTTATCAGTCGTAAATCAAAAAATATCTTATAAAATAGAAGATATATCAACAGAATACTGCTTTAACATAGAAGTGGCCGCCCCCCTTACCCAGAAAGAACTGGCGATTCTTCAATGGCTTCTGGCCGAGACATTTGAACCTGAAAATTTCTCAGATAACAGCTTTCTAACTCGTCACTCGTCACTCGTCACTCATCACTGTCTTATTGAAGTCGGGCCCCGCTTGAATTTTACAACAGCGTGGTCTACCAATGCAGTGGCTGTATGCCATGCCTGCGGACTCGGTAAAATAACCCGCATAGAACGCTCACGGAGATACAGATTGGC
>CAYFYW010000025.1:0-1908 GCA_964347425.1 uncultured Nitrospirales bacterium | reverse complement strand
AATTGATGGATTGACACCTGAACTGCGGATCATGTCTGCTTTTTTGTGCCAATATTTCCAAATAGCCTATAAATAAAGGTTCGATTCTCAGAGGCTTATTTTATAGAAAAACAAAACTGCCCAGACCTCACAGGGGACTGGGCATTGCCTGATGGAACCGAGGTGAGGATTGCACAGAGTCAAGGCATAGTCGAAGCAAACTGGGTCAGCCAGAATAAGAAATATAGATTCACAGGAACCGTTAGCAATCTAGGAATGAAGCTCACAATCTACAAAGAGCAATATGCTTGGTGGACTGAAAACAAGTTTCAGTTTGGTGAAGATAGCACCGGATATGCCTATCAAACACCAAATAGGGAACAACTCTTCATTATGGTCATAAAAGAAGGAAAACACTCATTCATGGATCTGGCGCGAAAAAGGTAAGCATTAGACCTCTTGCTGTCGCTTCGTCTCTGTGTCTTAGAGCTGCCGCCAAGATAGTTAGTCTTCTGTCCATTGGCATAATCAGTGGTGACAAAAAGGTCCGCTAAATCTCATACCTACAGGTTACAAGTGCAAAAGTCAGGTAAAAAAGGAACGGTTTTGAAATGGTTAAGGTTAAAGTCTATAATTCTTAGACTAATTGAAGGTGGGGTAAACAAATGTCATCAAAGAGAAGTATCGAGCGATTTAGCGGCATTTTAATCATCCTTATGCTCGTAACTAGTATTTTGGCTGCAATATTCGCGAGCAGTGTCGGGACGAGCTACAATGTCCCTGCAGACGAGGTAGGCGCAGTACTCGAGCTCGTCGCCGATAATCAAGGTCTGCACCAGGCAGAAATAGGTTTCGATCTAGCATCCTACATAATCCTTGTTGCCCTCTCTGGTGCGCTGTACCTCGTATTCAGCCCTCATCACCGATTGTTTGCATTGCTGGGAGCACTAGGACTCGCAGCTGGAGGTATAATACTAGCAGTCCACGATATCTTTTGGTTCGTATTTCCGTCTGTCGCAAAAGACTTCGTTTCAGCAAGCGCACCTCAAGCCAGCGCATTGCTAGAAATGGGTCGTATTATCATGCTGACCGCAAACTGGGGATTATCGGTCGGGATCACCTTTATGGGCTTGGGTATGCTTGCTTATGGTGTTTTGATGATTCGGAAAAAAGTTGTGCTGCATGCCCTGGGTTGGCTGGGAGCCGTTGCTGGTGTACTCCTGTTCACAGGTACCTGGTTACCGCGTGTCGACGTAAGTCTATATCTCGTCTGGACTGCCTTGGCGGGGCCCGTATTGTTTTGGCAACTCAGCCTAGGGCTCTGGTTGCTCCTAAGGGGAACGAAGCAGGCTGGAGACTCAGCTGCCTTTTCGTCTTAGCCCAGCACGATCAGCCATCATTTGAGAAAAAATTAAATCGGGTAATCTAGAAGGGAACCTTTTTGTAAAAGCCACAATTCGCTAAATCGTGCACTGAGGTAACAAAGTACATTTTGTTACCTCTAAGTTAGCTTGACTTTTTCACGCGGTTTATATACACCGTTTGTAATTGTAAACGCAGTTTTGTTTATTTATATAAGTGAATAAACCAGAACGAAGAATCGATCTTGGTACTCCGAAAGAAACTGGAAATAACCATACAGCCAAACGCCCTTCCGGTTTCAGTATACGGTGCATTTCAGGTAGAAGACGGCTTAAGGGTAACGAAGGAAAGGGAATGACTCCAAAGAGAAGGACTGTATCCATACTTTCAGCGGGTAACCTGGTATCCAGAGCATCGCCTTTAACTACTCTGACATTTGTAAGATTAGCATCCCGTACTCGTTTTAATACCTTGTCAACGTAGTCTGATAAAGCGTCTATCGCCACCAAGCGACCTTCCTTACCAATAAGATGTGCTACAAGTAAAGTAAAAAATCCCGTGCCACAT
>CAYFYW010000024.1:0-4002 GCA_964347425.1 uncultured Nitrospirales bacterium | reverse complement strand
TTGGCCACGTAACGACACCAAGATGTTACCGTCATTACGTATTACCGCGATGCCTCTAAATGCTACATATACGTCTGTGCTAGTACCATCCCAGGGGCCGCTCCAGCCCTCCAAGGTATACGTCGGGCGAGGAGATGTATCTATCAATTCTAAGTGAAGCGTGAGAAGGAGGCTATCTCCAACTGATGCACAGCTGTCGTCGTACCATCTCACGTTTATAGTAGAGGCGTGCACACTCTCCTCGAAACCAAAACACAAAATACCTGCCAATATTAACATTGCTACTAATAAATTTCTTTTCATTTCCCCTTACCTCCAAGATTATTAAACTTCGGTTGCTAAAACAACATGAAACCCTGTGAGTTGCAGTTCTACTAAAATCATCACCTCCTTTCTGACTTAACATTTTGAAAACAAAAAAGGCCGAACATACCAAAGGTTTCTTCCTTCGGTAGCTCGGCTATCTTTTCTCCCCATAAGCCCCCCACTTCCCCTAATGATGCGTGTGGCTTTGTCATGAAAGCAGCTATTTAAGTATGGTCGTTGTGTAATTTATTGGCTGGGGTGGAACGTCTTGTAAATCAGAATATCATTACATATATTAATTGTCAAGAAAATATCGATAAGGAACCCTGTAGGTTTTGTATGATGCCACAGTCAGGTAGGGTGACGATTAACAAGTGTACTCTTGCATTCCGAAGGAAAATCAAAAAACTCGATTACAGCTTACTATAAGGAAGTGGGAAGGAAAATGGAAAAGAGAAGACATGGCAACCTCAATCTGTTAAAGTTAAGGTCTCTATCAACCATTTAACAGAAAGGAGAAATCACCATGTCTAAGAAAGATTATAGCAAGCAAATGGAGAAGCGTCAAAAAATAAAGGAAACCACATTAGTGGTAGGGGTAGACATAGGACGACAATTCAATGCTGTTGTATTCATGAATAAAGAGGGCGAGGTATTAGGAAAGTATCCTAAAGTGTATAACTCTCGGCAAGGATTTGATTATTTTGTAAAGAAAGTGGAAGAGGCCAAGGCTCGACATGGACTAAAAGATGTTCTTATAGGCTTAGAGCCAACCGGCCACTATTGGAGGAAGTTAGCATACTTTGCGAAAGGTAAGGGATATGCAGTTGAGTTTGTAAGGACGACAGCACTAAAGCACCAGCGGGAACTTGATGAGAGTTCATCTGCCAAGACTGATGCAAGAGACGCGGTAACCATAACGAACATAACCAGGGAAGGGAAATACATAGATACAGTGATAGAGGATGGAATTTTCAGGCAGCTCAGGACATTATGCAAGGTACGGGAGAGGATCAAGAGATACAACGTCAGTACAAAAAACACACTCACTGCAGCACTGGATGATTATTTTCCTGAAATGAAAGGGATATTCTGTTCGATGCACTCCAGAGGGTTATGGGCGATATTAGAGCGGTGTCCGTTTCCTGAGGATGTGTTGAGACTTGAGGTATCAACGATACAGGAAATGATAGGGAGAAGTTCAAGGAGGAGGATAACAGCAGCCCAGAAAGCTCGGGATCTCTATCGATCTGCCAAAGAGAGCATTGGACTGAAACAAATCAGTAGCGCCGATAGGTATCGCGTGAAGATGTATTTAGAGGAAGTGAAACGAACAGAGGGGCTACTGAAAGAGATTGAAAAGGAGATGAAGAGAATATTAAAGCAGGTTCCATATGCTCAGTATCTGCTGTCGATGCCCGGAATTGGAGCTGTTTCTGCAGCAGTTGTTTTAGGAGAGTTAGGGAATCCTGCTCATTTTCAGAATGCCAGACAAATCATCAAGTATGCAGGGTATGATCCTCAGGAGAAGGATTCCGGACAACGGGTAGGCCGGAAGGTAATCTCTAAAAAGGGCCGCTGGCTGTTGAGGAAAACCCTCTATTTTATGAGTATGAGAGTGGTCGTTCGGAGTGAATATTTTAAAGAGTATTATCAGCGGAAGCTTGAGAACGAGAACCGATTTGGTCAGCTATTAAAGAAGAAAGAAGCGCTGTGTGCTGTGACTATAAAGCTTATAAGAGTGATATTTGCACTTATGAGAGACAGACGGGTGTTTGATGATAGAGTCAACGTTTTACCTTTGGCAGCATAGAAGGAGGTAAGGTGTGGTTGTGGTGGAAGAAGGACCGTAGTTCTTCGTAAGCGATTTCAAGAAGGCTTGCGTGATTCAGCTTGGTCAACTTCCACCGACCTTTCGACCTGTATAAGGTAAGTTGGGCATAGAAGGCCCGAAGAATGAAAGAGGTTAGGTGAAAGGGGTTAATCGGTTGAAGTAACACCACAACCAAGAACTTTGGCAGATTGTATTAAAAAAAGTCTTGACAATTTCGTTAGAAGAGGAAGTTATCAATAACCATACGAAGCTTCTCTGGAGGGTATATCAAAGACCGACTGCAGCATGGTTCAGGATGAATAGATTATCATCTCTTCTTCTGTCGTTTCTTTGCCTTCTTTAGTCCGCATCTGTCATGTATTTTTATCAATATCTCTCTTGTGCTCTGGCAAAATAGTTCAATTTCTGTGTCTGTCAAATGTTTATTTTTAGAAAGGTTTCGTTTTCTCATTTTGTTTTTTTTGTCCTTCTTTTACACTTATTTTCATCGGATATGGTTCTCTTTTTTTGTATAATAAAGCTAATTATGGGGAAACAGCCATGATTTAAATCATAGTCGTCAGAGGATGGTCATGGGTCCTGGCAGTGTTCGTTTATTTGTTAGTTATTTGCTGAATCTTTATTTCATAGCATTGATTGGCTAATTCAGTGAGTTCCTTGTAGCCCCAGGTCCCCTGATCTGTCAGACGAAAGGCTAAATGTTCGGGAATTGCGTCAAGCCCCAGATAGGCCCCGCTGATGGCCCCGGCCATTGCAGCGGTTGTGTCCACATCTCCGCCGACGCTGATTGCAGTACATATGGTCTTCCAGTAATCTTCGGGTGTCCTTAGAAAGGAATATAAACTCCACAATACGCTGCCGGTAACAAAAGGCGAAATTCCCATCCATAAACCTGAATGTTTCATATCCTGACCGTATTTGGAAATATAATTAACTGCCTGCCCGGGCGCCAGTGAGACCCAGTTGCCCAACTCCTGAATCCCGGCGGCTACCGAGTGTTCTATCATCTGAACCCATTCTCTGAGTTGTGAGAGAAATTTCCACAGGTCTATCTTCTGGCACTGAACACCCAGCGCTACAGCACCTGCTATAGCAACAGCACCGGCCGAGCATCGTTTGTCCTTATGGGTTATGCGGCCCTGGTCGCGGGCAGCCTTAACAAGCTGATGTGGATCATCGAAGAAAAATAGCCCTATAGGACCTGCACGCATGGCACTGCCGTTGCCGGCAGAAGGAGGAAGGGTTCCAGCCTTTTCCCACGATACGCCCTTTGCAAGACGCCGTGCTGCCTCTTCTGTTGCACGTCCCCGGCCTACAATGCGCTCCTGACTGAAAATGGCAGAAATGCGCCCGGCATAATCTGCCGGATCGAATCGCTTACAGGCGACATAACTCTGAATAAGCTCACGGGCGAGCTGTGAATCATCCGTATATTGACCGGCAGAAAAAGAAGCGCGGGAGCGTCCTTCTGCAATTCCAGGCTTTAGTATTTCTTCGACGTACTGCCTGCACATCTCCGGGGGATAGCCTTCTACCGGAAATCCCAGTGCATCTCCCAGACACTGACCGATCAAACACCCACTGAACTGTTTCCTGTGCGGGACAATCATAATTCATCGAAGATGTAATGGAACTATTCAGGTTATTGGGTTCAAGGTTCACGGTTTGTCGTCTTGCGATCTTCATATTCCTTGAGATAGTTGATGAATCCGCGAATGGCAGCACGTGTTCGTCTGGCTTGCTCGTAGACATCTTTGAATTCGTTGGGCGATATGTACTCTTCATCTAAAGCAATATAGAGTTCGCTCTGGACTTCCGTGCAAGACCGCTTGGCGTATCGCAAGAACCGGATGAACTCCGCA
>CAYFYW010000023.1:0-7931 GCA_964347425.1 uncultured Nitrospirales bacterium | reverse complement strand
GATAGGGTATCCCGTAATCGACAATCGTTATCAGCTCCTTCTTTGCCGGGACTCGCCAGTCAGCATGCCCTCCAAGGAGAAGCTCGCCGCAGACATCCTGTGAAGTTGGATTATACGTGGCATCATATGTTCCTGTTGCCTGATACCAGTTGTATGTATTGCCGTCATCCTCCTGTTGCCACATAAGGCCTGTGTTATTGTCAGACACGGTCCCGTTGCCGTTATCGGTGTAGCTCACGGGGTTGACGGTGTACTCTCCGTCCTGCCCCGTGCCTGCGCAGGGGATTTCATCATAGGGATCAACGCCCATGTAGCACGTCGTCTGTCCGGTGTCAGGCAGATGAAAGGCATGGGACAGCCCAACAGTGCTGCAGAATAGCAGCACTACAACGCAGAAGATAAATAGTGCAATGAGAGAAAACTCCCTGAATAATGACAAACTTCGCATAATCTCCTCCTCATTCTTGAGCGCGATCCTGTGGCCTATCGCTCTTTTGTTCTGTTTCACACTCTTTAGCCACTCGTCGCAGAGTGTTTAGCTTTGTCTGAAATCAGTTATGTAATCTATGTGATGAGAATTTATTGTCTTAAGGAACAACCGCAGTGCAAAATAATTTTACATATTAAATCAATCAAAAGTCAATAACTATAAAATATATTTATGGAATCGATAAGGAAAACTTATATGTTTATGAGTGATATTTGAATCATGCAGGGTAATGATTAACAAATGTAATCTTGAGTGGTTAGTGACAGGTCCCCGTATAAGATGGGATAAACTCAGATCCCCTGACGGGTTTTGGAGTTGTGATATACTTTACTTACAATCATCGGTTTAAATTCTAACCATATAAATATTTTGCAATTTTAAGCAATAAAATAAACAGGGGAGGTAGCTTATGAGTGATTTAAAACAGAGGATATTTGATGCTGCAAAAGAGATGCAATTAATTAACTTCGCTACAATCACTGAGGATGGGAAGCCCTGGGTGCGTTATGTCATGGGGAAAGCCGACAATGACCTTGTTATGCGTTTCTGTACCCATCTGGAATCAAGAAAGGTTCCCCAGATCCGGAAAAACCCGAATGTGCACATTTCCCTGGGGGTGTCGAGTCTTGAGACCGCTAAAAATTGGGTGCAGATTCAGGGGACTGCTGAGGTTTCAACAGACAAGGCTGAACGTGATTCATTCTGGTTCGATGATTTAAAGAATTATTTTACCGGCCCCGACGATCCAAGCTATTGTGTGGTAATTATCAGGCCTTCAAGAATTGAATTTGGCACAATTGGGCGTATGACCCCAGAAGTTTGGGAGCAGGGCAGTTGATGACCATTGAAAGATCTATCGAAGTCGGACTTCGATAGATTTCTCATGGGATTCCTTTGCTTTTCCAGCCAACATTCCCGGTCCGATTATTTCTTCAGCGCCGAAAGGGCAGCATCGTAATCCGGTTCATCGGCTATTTCAGGGACCTGTTCCGTATATATGACTTTCCCTGTTTCATCAATGATAACTATCGCCCTTGACAAGAGACCCTTAAGCGGCCCACTCGTTATTTCCACCCCATAGTCCTTTCCAAAATTTTTAGAACGGAAAACCGAAAGCGGTATAATATCTTTCAGTCCGTCCTCCTCGCAAAACCGGCTGTGAGCAAACGGCAGGTCAGCTGAAATACACAGCACAACAGTGTTGCTGAGTTTGCCGGCTTCCTCATTGAAACGCCGAACTGATGCCGCACAGACCGAGGTGTCAATTGACGGGAAGATATTCAGTATGATCCTCTTTCCGGCAAAGTCGCTCAATGTCACGTCGGACAGACCTGTCTGTGTGAGTGTGAAACCGGGGGCCTCTGTGTTTACCCTGGGCAGCTCGCCGTAAGTATCAACAGGACTTCCTTAAAAGGTGATTTGTGCCATGTCATTCTCTATTTTCAGAGATCCGCACTCTCTTTCTTGGGCGTGCAGTCGCAATCATTATACTCCTTACCGCACCCTTCACATACACCACCTACTATTTTTGCTCCGCATTTACACGGAGTACATCCGCATGTATAACACATTTGGCTTACCTCCTGTTTGTCCCTGATTAGTACTACGTTACAAATACTGTTGCCTTTTTCGCCTCACCGAGCCTGCTCAGCAGGGCATGATGTTTTTCTTCATCAGCCAGAAGATATGACAGTATGTACTGTGTCACGAAAAGCTTACTGTCCTTAAGTGCTGACCTGGCCAACTCTACGGACTTGGCCTCAGCCTCCAGGTGCCTGTCGAGCGCTTCTGACAATAGGGCCAGATCATCGGGGGTCAGGCGCAGTGCCTCCTTGGTCAGGTTGTCGATGATCATTTGCTGCATTGCCTTGTGCTTTTCCGAATCGTCCTTGATCATCTGCATGGTTGTCCTTATCAGTGGATTGCTTGTCTTGCTCATCAGTTCATCCGAATAAGCGATAGTTGTCTCCTCCAGGCGCTGCCAGTCCCTGATAATGTTTAAGAACCCTTCTGAAGTTTCAGCTGACTTAACCATAGTGGTCACCTCTTTCTCTTTGTAGGTCATTCACATAAAGTGTGAATCTCAGATCCTAATAAAAATGATAAGGCCAATCTAATAAACTAGCCATGACCTAAATCATACTTTGTTAAAACCTTGATAAAACTACAAATTTCACGGTTCAGAGTTCTTTCTGACTCACATATCGCATATCATTGAAATTACCACCACCTTACTCTATGATAATTAGTGTTGTCGGAGATTCCTTAGAATTGGAGAGTCGATCCGACCTGAATATTCATATTTTCATTAAAATGAGGGTGTTGGGAAGGTTTTAAAATATGTGGTCGTCTGTCAATAATAGAGATTTGACCATTTTTTCTTGATATAAAAAAAAAGGGCCTGAATTGATCAGGCCCAATAATATTTGTTAACAGTAATTAACTGCTTGTGCCGCTAAAGCGGATAAAAACGAAGCTTTACGACATAGGCGCCGTTAGTTTCGCTTTTCCACAGAATATCAACGAAGTCCGAGATATTAAACACCCATGTAGGATCCAGGTAATCCCTGCATAACGGCTCAATGTCATTTGTACCTTCAGGACATGCCCATACACAATCCGGATCAACCAGCGGATCGCACGGTAAACCATCAATTATGCTTATACCATCAACAGGATCAGCACAGTTGGATTGGGCAGGTTCACCACAGGTGTCATTTACCAGCAGGCCACTGTCATCGTAGGTGTCCGTGCAGCAGACAAAACCGGCTTCATTCTCTGTGAAAGCGGCATCACACATCAGATAATCCGGTGCGTCGCCACAATAGTAACAAAGGTCGTTCATGTAGCAGATGTGGCCGGTAAATTCCAACAGACAGTTCAGATACGTTGCATCCTTCACACCCTTTCCTTTGCCGTTACCCTTTGTCTTGTCAATGCGGTCCAGGTCTCCCACATAGTTGCCCGCTGCGTCAATACAGCCATCAGGACCACCGATGGTTCCCAGAAAGTAGAGATCGTTCCCATATTCGTCCTGGGCGTTTTCTATTGTAGGTAACAGGAAAGTCCATGCCGTGCCCTCAAGGGGTCTGCCGGTAACGCGGGCGTATACTCCATATCCATTAGCATTTTCCGGTAACATAACCTCGGCCAAATCACCCTCAGCCTCGCCGTAGTCAGGGAAATGCTCAGTACACCAATCGGTAACTGTAAGGGTAGGATATTGATCCTTTATCTTTTTCCCTTTCCCTGGCCTGTCAGATCCAGACTTTATACGGATTGTAATGTCCATATCCTGACTTCCATCGCCGTCGACGTCATTGTTCCTCGGGACATATACAACATTCTGAGATGAGGGGACCATAACAGTGCAATTTTCGACAATGGGATCATTGGGATCACACTTTTCACAGTTATCCATGCTGACTGCGGGATTACAGATACCGTTATCCAGGTAGTAATCCCATTGATAGTCATCAGGACCTGGACAATTGAAATAACTTGTCTCTGAGGGATCGCTCTTCTTAGCTATGAGATTCAGGTTCAGGTGATCTCCTTCCGGATAACCGTTACCGTTGCCTCCATTTCCGGCATAGGCAGAATCGGCGATCAAACCAAGGGCAATAACCACCGTAACAACCACAATGTAACTTAATAGTCTTTTCATTGCTGGCCTCCTTACAATTTAAGTAAGTTGGCTGGTTGCGTCACTGGCTCCACCATCAACCATGACGCCCAGATAGGAAGATGGTTTCATTGCCGCCAATTTCCTGGAGTCCGTTAAAAAACGGCTCCAAACTGCAAAATGCACTCCTTTAAGCACTCTCTAAGGCTTCTGTTAAATACTTCACCTCCTTTCCTGATATCAGATTTTTTTATTGCCGGGGATTCTAACCAGCAATAAAAAACAAAGGTCTTTAAGTCAAACAGGATTTCATGTTAGAACATATCCTGCAGAGAAGATGTGATGGGTATCACGGATTGGTCTTTTTTTCAATTAAAAAACCGGCTCCCCATTCCGTACAGCTTCGAGTAAGAATTATGGAAGTCGGATTTCAATAATATCTACAATTTGTTGTGTTAGAATCTGATATACCGTTATAAAAATCGGCATTAAGGAAGTCGGACCCAACACCTGAAACGGAATCTTTAAAAAAATAGGGGTCAGATCTTCACGGGCTATTGCCCGAATAATAAAACTCAATAACTGTCATTCTGAACTCCCATTCTCCGTAGGTTTACTCCGAAGGATGAATGTTTCAGAATCTAATGAAAAGGGTAAGTTATGAGACCCTGAAACGATACTGAATCAGGTTCAGCACAGGGTTCGGGGTGACAATACAGCGTTTGGGCAACAGCCCGTTAATTGCTGACACAACACCAAATAATAATAAAGCAGATTCAGGTATTGTAGTGAAATATTCGCTTAATGCTGGCTTTAATTGCGCCTTTTGTTCCATAAATCTTATCGGCCGAGAAACTTTTTGAGGGCGTCCCCTGTCTCTTTTGTGGCGCTGTCAAGTGTTTCATTGACCTTTTCTTCAACACCGCGCTTCATTTCCCGCTTTACTTCTTCTATGCTCTTGCCGAGGTATTTCATCAACCCGGCGCTGGCAGCGGCCGAACCGACATCACGCGCAAGGGCGGAGAGAATCTGCCTCGTTATTCTGTCGGGTGGCAATCCTTTTTCACCCCCAAGGTTTGACAGTGCAATGCGGGGGAGCGTGATAGTCAATGGTTCGTCGGGCCGGGCCGCGAGTCGAACGTCAATTTGTCCATTTTCCACGGTGAGTTTCCGTATAACGAGGTTGATTTTTTTCCCATTTGCCTTCTGTCTTGATTCCCTCTCCCCGGGTGATTGCTGAAGATTGTCTTTGAGCATGTTAATATTCGATTTTCCCCTGGAGTCAATCTCATATGTCACGCGCGGCCGGGAGACATGGATTTCCTCAATCACGATGGTGTTGCTGGTTACTGATTGTGTATCCAGCCTTATCCTGATGCCGCTGAGATTGAATGCGTCAGGAGTGGAGAATCCCGAAGGGTTCCCGATTTTCAGCCCGTTCACTGTCCCTTCACCGGACTTGAGTTTTATGCTTACGGATGAGACCTTGACATCAGTCTGTGTGGCGCTGGACCCGTAATGTTCGATAGCCCTGGCAACGATACGGTCAAGCGAGGACAGGACAAAGAAGAAGACAGTTGCTAATACCACCAGCACTATGACAATCCCGATAACGGCCTTTCGCATCGCTCACCCCCCTTTCTTATTAAACTATATCACGCCCTGCGCAGCTAAGCAAATTTCAAGATCTTTACTATCGAAGTCGAACTTCCATAATTTGGTCCACCGGTCAACAAACCTGCTGTAGCCCCGTATGAGACGGGGCGGAAATCCTGACACCTCAGGGCTTCCCCGTTTAAATTACCACCACCTTACTCCATGATAATTAGTGTTACAAAGAAAGAAATACAGGAGATATCGAAAAAGCTTGAACAGAAAAAAATAGACTATCTGGAGAGGATTAATCGCCCGGGTAAAAAAAGTGGACATGCAAATCGCAGTCAAGAATTCGGATAGTTTTCCGGGCGAAGTTCGTAAACTTTTACAGGCGTTATACTCGGTAGGTTTTTTTGAATACATTTGGTTGTAAAGGATAAGAAACCTTGAACTTGATGTTCCAGATTGTGACATCAAGTTGGAAAGAGACGGATTGTGAGAAACAAACATTCTGTTATTCCTATTGAGCGAATTGAACGGGCTATTTTATTTATTCGTAGCCATAAGGTAATCCTTGATAAAGATTTGGCAGTTTCTATGGAGTTACAACAAGCAACCTGAATAAAGCGGTTAGCAGGAACATTGACCGGTTTCCGGGTGATTTTATGATTCAGCTAACAAAAGATGAATTTGAGAACTTGAAATTCCATTTTGGAACTTCAAGTTGGGGCGGAACTCGCAAACTTCCCCGGGCATTTACTGAGCAAGGAGTAGCAATGCTCTCAAGTGTTTTACGAAGCAAACAGGCTGTTCGAGTAAATATAGAGATTATGCGGACATTTGTAAGGCTTAGGGAAATGATAGCAGCTCATAAAGACCTCGCCAAGCGGCTTGATGATCTTGAAAAGAAATATGATGCACAGTTCAGGGTTGTCTTCGATGCTATACGACAGCTTATGATTCCACCGGAACCAAAGAAAAAGAAGATAGGATTGAGAAGGGGAAAAGATTAGTGAACATGTCCAAAACGTGGACATGAGAGAATTATAATTATGGAAGTTGAACTTTCATAATTTTGGGGGAATAGAGTTTATCCCGTGTTCTTGCTTTCAGGATTTACGGGACTGCCCATTTGTCCGTTTCAGTAAGTCAACTTAATCAACAACGTCCCCTTTCTTTCTTGATGCCGTTATTGTCCGTCCCTTTCAATTGTGACTGAATCGCCTATGGAGGAACTAGAAAAAACCTTTCTCGATTTAGGCCACGAATTCAATAAGAAAACGAAATTAATTTGTTCTATTGAGTCAATTTAGTGTCAAACCTTGCCAGCTTATCCTTGTTGCCATTTAAAGTCGCGATCACAAGCTTCTCAAGCGCATCCTGACGGTCTGTTAAAGCCGTCAGCATCTTTCTGAGCTGTTCGTTTTCCTGTTTGAGTTCGGCATTTGCCAACTTTGTCGTATCACTTTCAGATTTCAGGCTTACCTTTAAGTTCTCCACTGTTTCATTAAGTGAACTTATTTCAGCTTCTTTTTTCTTTAATTCATTTAGGAGCAAAACAGAAAGAATTCCATATCTAACAGAAAATGCTTTCCCGTCTTTATCATGTGAAACCAAAGACGGAAAAATTTCTTCAACGTCTTCAGCAATTAAACCAAAATCCTTGCCTCCGCCCCTATTTTCATTCCAATGAAAACTAACAGGACGCAAATCATAAATCTTGCTTGAATCTAGCTCAAGGTCTCTAATATCATCTTTGAATCGTTTTGAAGAAGCCCACATACTTATGCCCCAGGGTCCATGTGTTGTAGTGAGTTCTAAATATTTGTTGGCGCCGGTAAAATAATTGTTCATCTGGAGAAATCCACTGGCTACTTCGCTTCTAACTCTACCATTTACGTGCAGTTTTTCACTTGGACTCGTCTTGCCAATGCCGACATTACCGGATCTTAGTGTCAGCATATTACTGTACATGCTGTTATTTTCACGGGTACTAAAGGTAAGGTATTTGTCTGTGCTATCCCACTGCATAATCCCATAGTTTAGACCACTTTCACGAACTAATAATAAGGGATTATTTGCACTAGTCGCCCAAATATTTCCATCGACTTGCAAGTCACCGTTCTTCTTTATTGCCATCGGGGTAGTGAAAGAATTATAGTGGTCATAAGTGTATTTAAAAAGCAAATCTCCAGCCGACTCAATTCTCCAACTCGGAAG
>CAYFYW010000022.1:0-2307 GCA_964347425.1 uncultured Nitrospirales bacterium | reverse complement strand
GCAACAACACCATAGTCATCGATCCCTCTGATGAGTCTCCCAAACCCCTGCCTTAAAAGGAGGATGGCAGATGGCAGGGCAAGGTCTGTAAACCAACGTTCGCCCAACCTTCTACACCTCTCATCATATACAGGGTCTCCTGGTGAGCTAAAAGGCATCTTTGCAATAACCACAAGACTTAACTTCTCCCCTTTTATGTCAATTCCCTGCCAGAAAGTAGCTGTTGCAAAGAGGACAGCATCAGGAGTCTCTTTAAACCAGTTAATGAGTCTTGCCGGTGGCATGTCGCCCTGGGATCTGAATGGATAATCAATCGTGATATGCTTTGATACAAAATGGAGATGACTGTAAGAGGTAAAGAGCACAAGGGCCCTGCCTCTGGATGCATTGATAAGCCCCTCAATAACCTTAAGGCCTTTCTTCCAAAAAGCTTCATTGTTCTCTCTATCAGGGGGGGGTAATTCCTTATTTAGATAAAGGAGGGACTGCTTCCTGTAATCAAATGGTGAGCCCACCACCATTTCTTTGAAGCTTGTCTTCGACGCCGATCCGGGATCATCAATACCAAGCCTCTCCTTTAAAAAACTAAAATCCCCCCTCGGGATCCCGGTACGTCGGTACGACCCGATTCCGGGAATCGACTCCGATGGGTCGATTCGACCTGCTGTGAGAGTAGCAGAGGTCATAACCAGGCTATCATAACCGTTGATCAGATTACCAAAGGGAGCCCGGCATTCTACAAGGCTGCTCTTAAGCTCCAGCAAACCCTTATTTCCTGTCATATAATAGACCTTATCGTTATTCCCCTGTTTTATAAAATCATCAATAATGTCATTAAGGGAGCCGACACAGGAAATAGTCGTCTCAACCCTGTCTTTAAATTCATCACCAGAGACCGATTCCTTATAGGCATATAGTCTGTGAATCACCTTATCAAGCGATAGCTGTCCCTTTAAATTTTTCAATTCTTCAACAAGGACATCGGGTATTGAATATATGGCCGGATATCCTGTCTGAATCTGAAATGGTATGTCCCTCCTTTTAAAAAATGAATCCACGGTCTTAAAGAGGTGATCAACAGATATCTTTAATCCCCTCAGGCGATAAAGGAGCCAGGCTACACGGGAATGAGTCAGGATATTGCCAAGAACATGGGAGATAATATTTTCAACCTGGTGTGCCTCATCCACTATTAATTGCTTGTGAAAAGGTAGAAGATTGAAGTCTGAAAGGAGGTCGTATATCAGGAGATGGTGGTTGACAACCAAAATGTCCTTTTTGTAAAGGTCTCTGAAATGCCTGTAATAGAAACATTCACTATAAAAGGGACACAGCATACCATTACAGTCATCCGAATCACCACAAACCCTTGACCAGAAATCCGGGACAAAGGAGAGTTCATCCTTATCACCTGTCTTTGTCATGGATACCCATTCACTAAACCTCTTAAAGGACTCTCCAAGTTCTGCAAACTCCCTCTCCCGTTTCAGGCAGAGATAATTATTCTTTCCCTTAAGGATTGCAAAGGAAAATTTCTGAATCCCGAATAGCAGGGACTTTTGAAGGAAAACCAGATCCTTGTTGACAAGTTGATCCTGAAGTGCTATGGTTGCAGTTGAAATAATGGTCTTTTTATTTGAGAGTATTGCCGGAATAAGGTATGCAAAGGACTTACCAACCCCTGTACCTGCTTCTACAAGGAGCCTCTTTTTATCATTTAGACATGCAAAGACCTCTTCTGCCATCTTGATCTGCTGCGGACGGTTTTCATAGCCAGGGAACTTCTTCTTTAACAGATTAAAAGTGGACGCTAATTCGTTCAAGTATATCTCCTGTGTTTGTAATTATTCAGCCACAGACTTACACAGAATAAGCACTGAAAAATAAATATTAATTCACTACTGTCCAAAAGAATATAAAAAGAAGGCGGGATGGCGAAGAAACTCAATAACGGCACCTTTAAAAAGAGACGTTTCAAATACCTGAAAACGCCAAAACAGAATTGTTTCAAAAAACGTATGTTCATCAAAATGAAGGTTGTCATATGGTTAATCATGCCGACCTGTCCCGCTGTAGTGTGCGGGGTTTATTGTGTTTATGAGGCATTCCGCCCTTTAGTATTCCTGTTTTGGACAAATATGATATTAATTAATTCTTTAAAAAAATCTGTATTAATCTGTGGCAATCACTACTGTCCAAAATAATCATAAACAGGGAGGCTGGATGCCGAATAAACTCAATGACGACACCGCTTATATATAAGCAGCGTTTATTTATCCGTATTCCGACAGTACAATTATTCCCTGA
>CAYFYW010000021.1:0-1525 GCA_964347425.1 uncultured Nitrospirales bacterium | reverse complement strand
TAGAAAGATGATGTTCGGCTGCCTTGCGGCGCGGCGTCCGACAATCTCTGTTTTACAACTAACTAAAGACATCGTTGCCGCGGCGGAACTGCCGGCCACGAGACTCAGGAATTCGCGTCGATTCAACTGTTTCATTTTGTCCTCCATAATGTTCTACATATAGAGTATTGACTTTGAGAGTTCCTCTTAGTTTACTATAGATATAAGAGCAAATACACGAGATATCAAGAAAGAAAGTCAGCAAAGCTCGGCAAAGGGTTTTATTATTGAATTTTGGAATAAGAATGAAATATATTAGGAACACCAGACAGCCAAATGTCATTCCTGCGGAAGTGGGAATCCAGGCCGTTTTAAGTTTCATTGGACCCCTGCCTGCGCAGGGGTGACATTGTCTTGGACGACATGGTCGTTTCATCAGTTTCTCAGACGTCAATAAGATATGAACACAAAAGAAAATATAGAGACAGCACAAACAGACGAAAGAAAACCTCCTCTTGACTGGAAGAAGTGGGATGCGATTATTTCTGCAGCCATCGTCGCATTTATCATTTTTGTCCCTTTAGGAGGGATTGAATATTTAGATGCTAGATTCTGTACTTATTCAGTCTTTTTTTATGGTTGCTTTATATACCTAACGCTGGGATTTTTCATTATTGTATTTGTCATTGTAGGTGCCATACAACTGCTTTGTAATTGGAGGAGATACACAAGAAGGAAAAAGCTGATTAAAAGTTTACAAATTGGGATTCCTTTTGTTTTTGTCGCATCACTCATCATGTCTATATTTACGCCTATTGAAACTCACTTATGGCAGCCCGGTTATAAGCCTTTCACACATGGCTTTAGAGACCGGATAAGAAGTAGGGCTGACATCCCAGCCATACGGGCTTGGTTAAGAACGCTTAGTAAGGAAGATTACACTGGCGAAAATTTTATTGCACCACAAAGCAAATTCCCGGAATCCTTTAAAGTATTGAAACCACGATACGTAAATCTTGATATGGATAAGAATGGGAATCCCAAAGTGAGGCTAACCTGGGGCGGAGGCTTTGGGCATTGGGGAATAGAGATAGGGATGGAAGATATGGAGATTCCTCCATCGGATTTCAGTGATTATAGAGAGTATAGACTGCCTTTAGAACCGGGGGCCTATGTCTGGCATGAGCTGCAATAAACGTTGATCATACCTATTTACTGCTATCGTCTTTTAGTAAATCCGGCCGCCATTTTTTTGTACGTTCGAGGGCCTGCTGTTTGCGCCATTCGGCGATTTTGGCGTGGTCGCCGCTTAATAAAATCTCAGGGACCTTCATGCCACGAAAGACCTCCGGCCTTGTATATTGCGGATATTCCAAAAGGCCTTCGCTGAATGAATCGTCCTTTGGTGAGTCTTCATCGCCAAGGGCGCCGGGCAATAATCTGACAACCGCATCGATTATTACCATAGCAGCCAGCTCACCGCCGTTTAGGACATAATCGCCTATAGAAATTTGCTCGGCATCGAGGCCGATGCGAATTCGCTCGT
>CAYFYW010000020.1:0-2298 GCA_964347425.1 uncultured Nitrospirales bacterium | reverse complement strand
AGAATTTATTAATAACCTCAGTTGGAATAATTTTATGATATTTGAGAAAATCTCTTAAATGGTAGCAGTTAATAAAAAATGCATAAATGAAATCATAATGCCCTGGAATGTCACTTTCTGGACTATTGCTGAATCTTATTTCATTCAACCTTTTTTTCCATCTTCTAATTCTTGCTAATTGTTCTAAATGTGGTTTTACAAGAATATCAGAACTTTCAAGTATGTCAATTCTACTCATAATTATACCTACCTTGCAATTTCGCCTAATTCTCCATTTTTTGAGAGATCGTGTTATGAGATTTAAAATAAATAATTTCAAATCTATTAATGTATTTTTGTATTTTTAACCCTTTACACACTTTGCAATCCACTCTCTCTTAATAGTATTATCTCAAAAATACCAAGTTTTAACTATGGGAATACTTTGTAAATGCCCTGTATGCGGAGAATCGGCTATTGTAAAACCAGAGCTGGCAGACCCTGAAAACAGGGTTTTCAGGTGCGAGAACGGCCACCAGTTCGAGATAACCCTGGAAAAGCCGGAAAAAGTCGTAAGCCAGGATATCTGGGACCATATGCCAAAATGGGCCAAAATGCTTCACGAACTCAGAAAAAACGGCAAATGCGGGGCGTAAAAAGGTTAAATATTTAAAATTAAGGTTTTTAATTATTGTATGGTAATAAAAAGAGCATATGAATGAGGGACGATGACCGTTCCGTGAGCCTCTAAATGCAAACCAACCTATTGAATTTGAGGCGAAAAACATGGACGATCATCACACAGACCCAATCTTCAGACACAAGGAAGTATTATATCCAAATTACCTGCCTGACCATCTGCCGAACAGGATGGAAGAGGTAGAGGAAATAAGCCAGATTATTAAGGAATCACTGAAGGGGAAGGCCACACATATTCTGATAACCGGACCCCCCGGAACAGGTAAAACCGCCTCGGTAAAGCTGATTTTCAACAGGTTAAAAGGCAATGCCAATGCACTGTTCTGTTATGTGAACTGCTTCAACAAGAGCACCAGGATGGGGGTTCTCTATTCTCTGGTCCTTGATTTTTTCAGGGAGAAGAAGCCGACCAGAAAAATGCCATCAAGGCGTGGGATAGCATATGATGAGCTGCTGGATTCCCTGAAACAGGAGCTGAAGAAGGCAAACACCAGCCTTGTGGTGTGCATGGACGAGGTCGACCAGCTGGACGAGCCGGAGGTTATTTATGACCTTACCAGGACAGGTTGGGGCAACGGCTGCATACAGGTCATAGGAATATCAAACGACCCAACAATATTCAAGGACCTTGACCCAAGGACCAAGAGCAGGCTCTATCCGTTGAAAGAAATTTATTTCAATCCCTACACAGCCGAAGAGATAAAAGACATAATTAAAGCCAGAGTTGATGAAGCGTTCCATGATGAGGTAATGAACAACGAGGCAATAGATTATTTGGCAAGGTTTACTGTTAAGAAGAACAGTGATGTCAGGATAGCACGGGAGACCTTAATGAGGGCCGGGCAATTAGCAAGAAATTCAGATGACAAAAAAGTTAGCGTTAAACATATCAAAGAGAAACTCAACCAGACTCAACATGCCAGAACCATGAGTGTCATAAATTCCCTATCAAAACAGGAGAAATTCATCCTCAGGCTGATACCAAAGAAAGGAACTTATTACCCGCAATTCTACCGAATCTACAGGTCAATAGATGGCCCGTTGGGCGACAGAATGCTCAGGAACTACCTTGAGAAATTCCATAAGATGAAGCTTATCAACATGGAAAGGAAAATGGGCAACACCTATTTCATCACGCTGAATGCACCGAAAGATGTTTTGTTTGAAAAGTTCTAAAGCGGAATCTGTTTTTTTTAAATAATTTGTAGGTTACAGTAAGAGCAGACAGTTACAGATCACATAGAGTTTTGACTTAATGATTACTATCACTTAAATTCAAATAAATTCTTCTGACAAGGTTCATGCTCTTTTTTTGGCAAAAATTCTAAGAGAGGCTTCATTTTCGTGTCATTGTCCATTAGGTATCGAAAACTTTGTGGTGGGGTAAAATTGGGAATATTTTCCTTAATTTGTTTTAAAGATATGGTTTTGTTATACCTCTTAGGTTGTCCAACCTTAATCGCAGATCCCATTTTTAACCCTGAAAAATAAGAATAAATTTCATCGGATTTATGTGGTGTTTCATGTAATGTTGTACTGATCAATTGACTTAGTGGCGCCTTAATTATTTTTTCTACTAAAAATTCCCCTACAATTTTCTGATCGTCAGAAGCATATAGG
>CAYFYW010000019.1:0-4046 GCA_964347425.1 uncultured Nitrospirales bacterium | reverse complement strand
TCCAAATTTTATACAGGTACTTGCTGGCGTTTCTTTTGCCCTGTCAGATAATAAACTACCAAGTGTCATCATTTTTCCTTTTCCGGGATGATCCGCAAGTTATCAAGTTAGGTTCTTCTTACAATTAGTCGGTAACGTCATAAGGACTTTACGTCTTTATGATTTTACCAGATGACAGGAATTTTGCTCCACGCAAATTTTTACGCATGATTCTTTTGATCGTGAAATGTTAGAATAATCAATTAAAATGGATATCTCTATTTATCTGAGAAAAAAACGCGAACTGGTAAACGGATTTTTAAAGACATATCTTTTATCAAAGAAGACAAATGACCCATGTTCTCATAATTTATATAAAGCAATGGCATATTCATTAATGGCAGGAGGAAAGAGATTGCGGCAGATCCTTGCGATCGCGAGCTACGAGACTTCAGGCTGCAGATCGAGGGATATCCTACCCATTGCCGTATCTCTTGAATTGGTTCACACTTATTCTCTCATACATGACGACCTTCCTTCAATGGATAACGATGATTTCCGCAGGAACAGGCCAACGAATCATAAGGTTTTTGGGGAGGCCATGGCGATTCTTGCGGGTGATGCGTTGCTTACAGATGCCTTTGGTATTATTGCAAAGGTGCCGGCTAAACCAGCAATTATAGTTGATATAATGAGAGAACTCACTCACGCGTGCGGCCCGGAGGGTATGGTTGGCGGCCAGACAGCAGACATAATCTTTGAGGACAAAGAAATTAATAAGAAAGATCTTCTCTATATTCATACGCACAAGACGGGGGCCCTCATAAGGGCTTCTGTGCGTATTGGAGCAATAATGGCAGGAGTTCCCCAGGGTGTACTGCGTTCGCTGACAAAATACGGTGAAAATATTGGTCTTGCATTTCAGATTGTAGATGATATTCTTGACGTAGTCTGCACAAGAGAAGAGTTGGGAAAGTCGACCGGTACCGATACCACGAGAGGCAAGAATACCTACCCCTCCCTATATGGAATTGAAGAGTCAAAAAGGAAGGCGGAAAATCTTATAGAAGATTCTCTCAGAGCGCTCAAAAATTTCGATAAAAAAGCTGATCCACTGAGAGAAATAGCTCATTATATGATAAGGAGACGAAATTAAAATGAACAGCGCTCCTGCCTGTCTGCCGACAGGCAGGAGCGAATATAAAAATGTAATGCCTTACATTTAAAAGATCCACAACAGCAAGCTTGGGAGGAATCTTTAAAATCATGTTACTTAAAAAAACAAAGGGGCCAGAAGATCTCAAAAAACTCGACATTCAAGAACTCAAAGAACTCGCGAAAGAATTAAGGGAGACAATCATTGAGAGAGTTTCAATTAACGGTGGACATCTGGCATCAAACCTTGGAACGGTCGACCTGACAATTGCCCTGCATTATGTCTTTAATTCGCCGGAAGACAGGATAATATGGGACGTAGGACACCAGTCTTATGCTCACAAACTTCTTACAGGAAGGGCAGATGCTTTTTCCACCCTGAGGCAGTACGGCGGCATTTCGGGTTTCCCCAGAATGGATGAAAGCCCCCATGATGCTTTTGGAACAGGCCACAGCTCGACGTCTATCTCGTCAGCATTGGGAATGGTTGAGGCAAGGTATCAGAAAAGGTCTGAGATCCGCCCGGGCGGAGAAAACTTCAAGGTGATTGCAGTCATTGGTGACGGCGCTATGACTTCCGGTCTTGCATTCGAAGGTTTAAACCACGCGGGACATCTGAAAAAGGACCTTATCGTAATACTAAATGATAATGATATGTCAATATCTCCGAATGTCGGTGCTCTTTCAGCGTACCTCGGCAGAATAATGATAGGTGACATATATACAAAACTCAAAAAGGAAACCAAGATTATCCTGGAAAGAATTCCAAAGGTGGGGGAGCCTGTCCTGAAAATGGCCCAAAAGGCTGAGGATACGGTCAAGGGTTTATTTGTCCCCGGAATGTTATTTGAAGAATTAGGATTTGAGTATGTTGGTCCTATTGATGGCCATAATATTGATATTCTTATAGAAACCCTGAATAGATTTAAAAACTTTCCGGGCCCTGTGTTAATACATACAATAACGAAAAAAGGTAAAGGCTATCAGCCTGCAGAAAAAAGTCCCTGGATTTTCCACGGTGTAGGACCATTTGATATTGAAACAGGCAGCCAGGTTAATGCCAATAATACAACGTACAGTGAGGTATTTGGCAGCTGCCTGGTGAAACTCGCAAGGGAAGACAGCCGTATTATTGCCATCACGGCGGCAATGACAGAGGGAACCGGTCTGGCAGAATTTGCCAGGTCATTACCTAAGAGATTTTATGATGTTGGTATTGCGGAATCCCATGCCGTAACCTTTGCAGCAGGAATGGCATGCCAGGGGCTTAAGCCCGTTGTGGCCGTTTACTCAACATTTCTTCAAAGGGCATATGATGAGATTGTGCATGATGTCTGTTTGCAGAATCTTCCTGTTGTATTTGCAATTGACAGGTCTGGTATTGTTGGCGAAGACGGACCGACACACAACGGCGCTTTTGATCTGTCCTATCTAAGACACATTCCGAATATTGTTGTTATGGCACCAAAAGACGAATTTGAACTCTGTGAAATGTTAAAGACCGCATTTTCTCATAATGGCCCAACAGCAATTCGATATCCGCGTGGTACCGTATCAAAAACCCTGAGTAATACAATACCGGGACAAATTCCCATTGGAGAATCCGAAGTCCTGAGAAGTGGCGATGACATCCTGATTGTTGCTGTAGGGGGTTCTGTCAAGCCAGCACTGGGCGCTTCACAGCTTCTTGAAGATTTGGGGATAAGTTCATGTGTAATCAACGCCCGATTTGTAAAACCAGTCGATGGCGGTTTAATAGGGAGCCTGGCTGAAAAGATAAAATGCGTCCTGACAGTAGAAGAAAATGTTATCGGAGGGGGCTTTGGAAGCGCTGTGCTTGAATGTCTCGCAGAACTAAATATTAACGGCCTGACGATAAAGAGAATCGGATTGCCTGACAGATTTATAGAGCACGGCCCACAAGAACTGCTGAGAAAGCTACTTGGTCTTGATGCAGAGGGAATCACAAGGGAAGCCCTGACTCTGACAGGCAAAAAAGTAAAAGATTTAAGCACTGCAGATATACAGGCGATTACACAGATAAAAAACTCAGATTACACAGATAGGCAGAGCCCTTGATCCGCATAATTTTTTTACAGAATCCCTGCTAAATTCCAATCTGTCCGGAGCATTGGAAAATTGGAATATAGTAATATTAAACAGTATGCCTTTAAGTCCTGCGAAAAGAGTCCGTCTTGATAATCTGCTGGTTGCTAAAAAACTCATTGCGAGCAGGGAAAAAGCCCGGGCATTAATATTAGAAGGAAAGGTTCTGGTTAATGGTATCAAGGCAAAAAAGGCGGGAATACCTGTAAAATCTGATGCATCCCTTGAGATTTTGAAAAAAATGCCATATGTAAGCCGAGGCGGTTTAAAACTCGAAGCTGCATTAAGGGATTTTGATATTGATGTTAAAGGTAAAATCGCCATGGATGTTGGCGTATCAACCGGGGGTTTTACGGATTGCCTCTTACAGCACGGTATCAAAAAAGTTTATGCGGTCGATGTAGGTTATGGTCAGCTTGCGTGGGAACTCAGAAATGATCCAAGAGTTATATTATTGGAGAGAACAAATATAAGATATCTCGAAAAAAATGCCGTTATATCCGAAATAGACGTTGCCACTGTGGATGTATCATTTATTTCACTTCTTAAAGTAATTCCAAAAGTTATAGATTTTTTAGCTCCTCAAGGCGAAATAATCGCCCTTATAAAGCCTCAGTTTGAAGTGGAAAGAAGGGACGTCGGAAAAGGAGGCGTGGTAAGAGACGAAGCCAGGAGACTTCAAGTTATTAATAAAATAACAGAAAAGGTTCGGGACATGGGTCTTGAAGTTAAAGGTGTAATAGTATCTCCTCTTGTCGGACCAAAGGGGAACAAAGAATACTTTATATATTTAGCTCTTTCGTAAA
>CAYFYW010000018.1:0-1937 GCA_964347425.1 uncultured Nitrospirales bacterium | reverse complement strand
GCCAATATCCGCCGCTGGTCAACGCCTGCCGAGGGCCAGGCCAGTGGCAGAGCTATGATGTCAGCTTTGTGCGTCCCATCTTTGATGGTTCCGGCAAGTGCATTCGGCCTGCGCGAATCACCGTGTTACATAACGGCGTCGTAGTACACAACAACTTAGAGATAAAGGGCAGGACGGAACATAAAAAGAAGGCCAAATATAGACCACATCCTGACAAGGGACCGATTAGCCTTCAGGACCACGGCAATCCGATGCGCTTTCGTAATATCTGGATTCGCGAACTGCCCGAACAGCCGTACCTGATTAAGGATTGACAATCTGCTGCTAATAATTGGTAAGAGCCCACTCAGTTGATGGTTCCAAGGCTTCGATGAAACTAAAAAGAGCCTGCAACGATGGTGCCTCAGATTTTGACAGTGGCAAATACATCGGATTGGAAGCCCGGAGGCAGAATTCAAAATGCCTCCGGGTTTTTTCGTTAGCTCCGGGATTATAACGAATACGCTGTCCACTTTTGTATGCAACCAAATCAAGCAGTGAACTTAAAAGGTCGGACCTACAAAAGGAAGTGCTAAAGTTTATGGCCCTTAAGTAGCGTATGGAGGTTAATCATTGTATGACCAAGAAGGTTCTGAAGAAGTACCACATATAGACGACTTTCTGTCAGACATATAACAACTCAAAGTACCCTATAAAACGGGAGCAGTCGGATATACTTATCTTTGTCACGGTCGAAATCCTTGTGATAGTGTCTTAATTTTACCCTTTCTTTTTGAAAGTAATATTCAGTTTAATGAAGTTTGCAAAACCTGGTTATCAATACTGATAACTTCAAAAAATGTGAAAAAACCTTTTTTTTCTTTACTCCTACAGTCGCTACTCTTATTTTATCACATTCTTTGGAACTCGTACCAACGCTTTTGTAACGAGTTTTTGTTTGGAACTTCTTTGCTCTTTTACAAGTGGTTTTCCTGGCTTTGGTAGCAGGAGTTTTCGATTTTTGTTTTTCTTTGAACAAAGACCGATAATGTTTAACTGTTAAATGTAAGGTAATTCTTACAAGTGTAACAACAACTATGGCAGGTTTTGATTTTGTCTGCTTACAGCACGTTTAATAGGCTACGAAGATGAATACAGTGGCAAACACGGCGGAATCTTTACAGTTTTTGGAATATGGTTTTAATTGCAGTATTCCTCAACATAGCTTACTCATACTTGCATTCTCAAAATATGACTCTGAAAAAACTGGCAAAATGGGCAAATGCGGCAATATGGGAAACTTTAGAGTTGACATTTTGGCAGCAAATTGGTAGTATAGAACGATATTCAATGTTGATAAATGTATATTTTCGTTTCCAGGAGGTTAAGGATTTAATTGCTTTTACAAATGCACGAGCAATTAATGCCCTATATTGGTGCGAATAGACAATTTTATTTGCAAAAGATAACAATTAATCGTTAACTAATTGTGAATTTGCTTAGCCTATGTATCTTTTAGGATTTCTTAGAGATACAGAAGTTAATGTTTTTCCTTTCTGATATCGGAGTTCGATGGTTTATTCCAAGCCTTCTTGAAGAGGGTTAGTTGTTGTTAATTAATTTAAGGAGATTAATTATGGATATTGTTGCAAGGATGAAAAGAATAATGTGTTGTGTTTTTCTATTAGGGTCTATGTCTTGTTTTGCGGCAGTGACTCCATCTTTAGGGGAAAAAGCGAGAGAGGCCGAAAAGATGGAGGAGATACGAGAAGAAGCCGAAAGGGCCAGACGAGAAGCTGCTCGAAAAGCCAGAATCAAAGCTCTCGAAAAAGCAAAAGCTAAACTCGAAGAACATATTGCAGAAATCAACCTACCCGAAGACACAACCCAACGTTTTACCGTACGGGAATTGCGTATCAGCGGAAACGCGTTGATATCAAGCGACAGATTGTTCAAAA
>CAYFYW010000017.1:0-4793 GCA_964347425.1 uncultured Nitrospirales bacterium | reverse complement strand
TAATGACTTTTTCGATTGTTTTTTCGTCGCCACTGTCGGCAAGAGTGACCGGTGTCTGCTCAACCTGTCATACCATGCATAATAGCCAGAACGGTTCCCAGGTGGCAAGGACCGGTTCTGGTGCGGGGTGGAACGCCGGTAATCAGCTCACGGGTGGCAGTTTAAGCGGTCCTCAAGACAGCCTCCTGATATCAAATTGTGTCGGCTGCCATTCCTCAACTACAACAAACAAGATAATATCTGTTGGCGGGAATACAATACCGATTGTCTATAACACCGTAGACCCTACAGGCCAGGGTCCCAGCAAGACACTGGCAGGCGGTAATTTCTACTGGGTGGCAACTGGGGGCGGTGCTGATGATTCAAAGGGGCATAATGTTTATGGAATATCTAATCCGGATGCCGATCTTTCCCAGGCACCGGGATTAAATACGAGTGGTTGCGGAGACTCAAATAGCTGTCACAAGAACCTCGCTGAGCCACCTGCGGTCGAGAATTTTGGCAGAGGTGCATGTGAGGCCTGCCATATCTTCACTTACCACCACGAAGACAACGACGTATACCGGTTTCTAAAGGGGCACGGCATTCCTGCACCAATAACCCTTACGGATGCACGAAAGGACATTAGTACATACACTGACTATGTCGAGGGCAAGGAAGACCCTGACTGGGAATTTACAGCCAACCCCTCAACGGGAGACCATAATTTTTATAAAGGGACTATAAATTCATATAACAGCGATGGAGATGGCCTTCAGAACGAGAATTCCATAACCTCATTCTGTGCCGGCTGCCATAGAGTGTTTCACGAGAATATGAGTAGCTCAGGCGCCTGGATAAGGCATCCAAGTGACGCGGAATTGCCCGAGGCAAATGAATATGACGCGTATAACCCTGTTACGAACTACAGCGTTGAAGCCCCTGTTGCCTGGGTTGACCCTGATAACCCTCTCAGGGCGCAAGCAATAGTTATGTGTCTCTCCTGTCACAGGGCTCATGCCTCTGACCAGCCTGATATGCTCAGGTGGCCCTACAGCGACATGCAGGTGGGCACTACAGATCCTTCCAAGGCCGGAACAGGCTGCTTTACCTGCCACACTGAAAAAGATGGCGTATAGAAATATATGAAGTCGGTCTTTGGAAGTGTCTTTACACCCATAGATATGGCATATAGCGCAAAATGGTTCAGTTAATGCTGAATATCATGAGAAAAAATCGATTATAAATCCCGTAAATTTAAGAGGTTATGTAAGTGAAATAAAATTTTACAAAATCTGGCATGATGATTGCTTTATATACAATCGTATATATGGGTCGAGAATTCCGCTTTCATGTCGGGGTACCGGCCCAGAGAAAGGGATAAAGAAGGGTTTTATTATGAAGCTGAAAAACGATTGGAAAATATATGCAGTCACTGCCTATTTTGCAGCTATCATGCTGATAGCATCTCCACTGCCAATTGATGCAAAAGTAACAGGTGTCTGCTCAACCTGCCATACCATGCATAACAGCCAGAATAGCTCTGCTATGGCAACGTATTTCGACTCTGGTCAGCCCTGTAAAGCGACCGGTCCCTTCCCTGGTCTGGTGCGCGGCGATTGTCTTGGATGTCACGGTTCGGGCACTACTAATAATATTGATCCATTAACCGGTGCACCACAGGTTCATCATATAAATGCTACAGATTTGGCAGGTGGAAACTTTGCCTATATCACCGGCGCCAAAAGCAATTACGCCGTGCCTAATAATGACGTCAAGGGACACAACATTATTGACCTCAACAATCCAGATGATATCCTTGACGGTCCTCCGGGCGCATTTGTGGGGATTGGCCATGATACATATGTTAATGATGGAAACTTAACCTGCGCAGGTCTTCATGGCTGCCACGGCAAACGGGACACTGACAGCACCAATTCCAATCTTATGGCTCTGAGAGGTGCTCACCACCGTGATGAAGGAGGACAGCTCGATGTTGCTGATAATGACTACAACAGCTATCGTTTCCTGTGGGGAGTTATGGGCTATGAGAACAATGGAGCGAATCCATGGCAGAACAAAGATGCCAGCAATCATAATGAGTATTTCGGAGCCGCAACCCCCCCAACATACACAGATGCCAACTGTAACTCTCAATGTCATAACACCGCTGCTGGTACAATTCAAAGCCCGAACAACACAATAAGCGGGTTCTGCGCTACATGTCATGGAAATTTCCATACACTGTCCCCGACCAGTGTACCGCCGCCATTTGGTACTGATAACGGCATAGGCAATGGTTCATCACCATACCAGAGACATCCGACCGATGTGATTTTGCCCAACAGCGACGAATATCAATGGTATACAAGTTACAGTGTAGAAGCGCCTGTTGCAAGAACATCAGTTCCTTCTTCTATCAGCAACACCGTTTCTCCCGGGACAGACGCTGTCATGTGCCTCTCCTGTCACGTTTCCCATGCTTCTGATTACCCTGACATGCTCAGGTGGAACTATGAAACCATGATACTCGGAACTACAGGCCCTGCCGCCGGAACAGGCTGCTTTACATGCCATACTGAAAAAGACGGTTCATAGACCGTTGAAAAAATCCTCAAAGGTCCAGATTACACGGATACTCCGAAATTTAACCTACCTTACCGCAAGTAACATATTCCCTGGATTTCAGACAGCATATCTCGATTTCTGACCAGTCATGTGCCTGTCCTGCCACAGAGCCCACGGCTCTGGCCAGCCTGATATGCCGACGACCTTCATCCCGACTCTTCCGGAAAACATTAACTCTATTATCTCCATCTGTCCAAAATAAAGGTTAAAGTTTTTTCCTTTTTTGACGATGAATATATATAAAAGATATACAAATTATTTTTATTTCAAGAAGGGGAGATATACCATAGAGGCGTTCAACGTTCCGGGATGTAAAAATTTTCTGTGTTGCCCGTGGTCAGGTTCCAGCGATTCTCGCCAGCGGCAAAAGTCGGCCTAAAATGAATTTCAGGCATTTTTTCAGAACAAATATGGGCAAGACTTTTTCAATAATTCTCATTACTGTCCTGTTGATAGGCTCCCCGACACGAATTTCTGCTTCAGATACACGGGACTGCGAAAAATGCCACACCATGCATGACAGCCAGAATGCGCAGTCAGTAACCGGTGCCGGTCCCCGACCCGCACTCCTTAATACGGCCGGGAAAACTTCATGCTGGGGGTGTCATGCTCAAGGCACAACTGATAATATTGACTTTTTCACCGGTGCACCTCAAGTAATGCACACAAACGACACGGATTTGGCAGGCGGTAATTTTGCTTATGTCACAGGAGATAAGGCCGGTATTACCGGTGGCACAAAAACACGGGGCCACAATATCAAAGATTCAGATGTCATAGACGATAATTTCAGCAGTGGAAACTACCCGCCTGGTGATGAGTTTTCCCAGTCAAGTAATGGTTTCGATAATACTACCTTTACGTGTGCCGGAAAATTTGGCTGCCATGGCAACCGCGCTGCAGACGACGAGTATGTAGCAATATGGGGCAGCCATCACACAAATGACTCAGTTCTTAAGTTTGGTTCTATAGATGAATCCTCTCAGGGAGGTACCGTTGGCACAAGCTTCAGATTCCTGCTGGGTGTTAAAGGGGGTGAGGATTCAGACTGGGAGAAAACAGTTAGTGCATCAGATCATAATGAATATAAAGGTGCAATAAACAGAGGCTCAGAAGGCACCATGACTTCTCCCGGTGGTAACACTATCAGCGGGCTATGTGCAGAGTGTCATGGTAACTTTCATGGCACAGGTAATGGTGATTTAGGTAATAATTCTCCATGGCTAAGGCATCCAACCGATATTGAGTTACCGGGAAGCGGAGAGTATGCAGATTACAACGCAGGCAATGGAAATGAGTATAGTCTTGAGGCACCGGTTGCCAGAGTCACTATTCCCAACAACGCTGAATCTACTGTTACACCGGGCGACGGCAATAACTCGATTACATGCCTTTCTTGTCACAGGGCACACGCAAGCCCATATAAAGACATCCTTAGATGGAATTATGAAGACATGGTTGCAGGCGGTGGAGGTGCTGACGGTACCGGCTGCTTCATCTGCCACACTGCAAAGGACGGTGTCTAAATACTCCCCGCTACCAGCCAATTCCCTTTGATTTAAGATAATCCTGTGCCTCCCTGTCGTTCAGCCGTGCAGCACTCCGAAAGTCTCTGACAGCCTGCTGATTTTTGCCTAATTTTAAATAGACATTACCACGATTGTAATAGGTTATTACATCAGAAGGATCTAGTTTAATAGCCCTGTCATAATCCTCTAATGCTTCCTGATAGTTGCCTAATTCTGCATAAGCCAGTCCGCGATTTGAATATGCATATGCATAATGAGAATTTAGTTTTATTGCTTTATTATAATCCTCTATCGCCTGATCGTATTTTTTTATCTCTCCATATACTACTCCGCGATTAAAATAAGCTTCTGTAAATTCAGGATTCAGTTTTATGGCCGTACCATAATCCTCTATAGCATTTTGATACCACCCTAAGTATCTATAGACATTACCTCGATTAACGTAAATCACAGGCGGGCCACCAGGGAAGTGCCTAATTTGAGTACTCCACAATGTTAAGGAGTCTTTCCAGATCGATACCTGATTTACTGTAACATATGATAAAAGACCAAAAACCAAAACAGACATAACAATAACAGAAACCCGCCCGAGGATTAGACCATTGTGTCTGGCAGCAGCTTTTTCCCATAACCATGATATCCCTAATCCTATGAGGA
>CAYFYW010000016.1:0-4056 GCA_964347425.1 uncultured Nitrospirales bacterium | reverse complement strand
TCAAGGGTATGAGGTCGGACTCGTCTTGTCCAAAAACAGGGCTTTCTTTCTAACTAAATAAAGATATGAATAATCGCAACTGCTGCTATTTTTTCGGAAGGATAAATTGAGATATTTTTTCTACTGCTTTCTCGGTCAATATCTTCTCTACCTGTTTTGTCCTCCTTGATTTAAGCTCAACACTGCCATCCTTAAGATTTCTCTCACCAATTATTATGTGCCATGGAATTCCCATCAGGTCTGCATCCTTAAATTTCACACCGGGCCTAACCACCCTTTCATCTAATAGAACCTCTATGCCTCTTGCGCTCAACCCCTTATATATGGATTCTGCCAAAAGCAAAATCTCTGAATTGTCCATATTCAGTGGCAGAATCTCTACATCGAATGGCGCTATACTTTGAGGCCAGATTATGCCTTCCTTATCGTTGTTCTGCTCAATTGCCGCTGCAGCAATCCGCGCAGGTCCTATGCCGTAACTACCCATTATTACAGGGTTCTCTTTTCCTTCTTCATCAAGATAAAAAGCCTTCAGGGGTATTGAATATTTCGTCCCGAGTTTAAATATATTGCCAACCTCAATTGCCTTTTTAATCATTATTGTGGTACCACATTTGGGACATTTTTCTCCCTCTTTCGCTACATGTATGTCATGCCAGTCCGCCTGGAAATGTACACCCGGCTTTATCCCTCTTGTATGAAATCCGTTCCTGTTAGCGCCTGAAACATAAATCCCGCCTTTCAGCGAACTATCCGCAATCTTTCTTAATTTGTTCCCCACAGGTCCAATAAATCCTGCTTCAACTCCGAGAATATCTTTCACCTCATCCTTTTGTGCAGGCCTGAAACCCCCCACAATTTTCTGAACTTTTTTTTCGTGAAGCTCCTGGTCCCCCCTCAGAAATGCGAGGAAGGGACCTTTTTCCCCTATTAGAAGGATGCTTTTGATAAAAAACGCCGGACTTAATCCTAGGAATTCCGCTACCTCTGCAACTGTCCGTTTCTCAGGAGTCGGCACATCTGCCATTTCACGGCTCCCTCCATCAGCATCAGGTGGCTGCGGGTCAGGGATTGATTCAGCCAGTTCAGTGTTAGCGGCATATCCACATTTATCACAGAGTGCAACGCTATCCTCTCCGGCAGGACTCGGAGCCATAAATTCATGGGCAGTTGCACCGCCCATCATCCCGGGATCACTCTCGACCTGATAAAACCGAAGACCGCATCTGCTAAATATCCTGTAATAAGCCTCTGCATGTTTTTGATAATTTTTCTCCAAGCCTTCTTCATCCCTGTCAAAGCTATAACTATCTTTCATCAAGAACTCACGAGTTCTTAAAACCCCGCTTTTAGGCCTTGCCTCATCCCTGAACTTTGTCTGTATCTGATACCATATCTGCGGTAGATCCCTGTATGAGCGGATCTCCATTGAGGCAAGCCATGTTACTACTTCCTCCTGAGTCATACCAAGACACATATCCCTGCTGCCCCTGTCCTTTAACCTGAACATCTCTTCACCAATTGAAGCCCATCTTCCGGTCTTTTGCCATACCTCCGAGGGATGAAGTGCAGGCATTGATATTTCCTGAGCACCGATTGCTTCCATTTCCTCCTTTATGATATTGTTTATCCGTCCAATAACCCTCCATGCAAGTGGAAGAAATATATACAGACCTGCCGCAAGCTGCCTTACATATCCGGCACGGAGCATAAGTATATGACTAACCGTCTCGGCTTCGGCAGGACTTTCACGCAATGTAGGTATAAATACCTTTGAAAACAGCAATACATCTCCTTCTTTCTAGAAAATTGGGACAAATCACTCTACAATCCGAAAAACAAAATTAAGGTCGAAGCGCCACGTGTATCGCCGTTTTTTAACTCTCTTCAGAATTATTGTTAAAAGTGAATTTGCGCATGAATGCTGGAACATCGAAATCGGTCTTATTCTCATTTGAGGATATATCTTTAGCGAGTATCTTCTCAGAACCCTTCAGCGAAATAGCTTCCCTTGCTGGTCTCCACTTGTCATATGTAGGCATTACCGCCCTCGAATTATCCTCAAAACCTGTTGCGATAGCTGTCACCAATATCTCATCATCAAGGTCAGGATCAACTACAGAACCAAAAATTATGTTGGCATCTTCGTGAGCAGCATCTTGAATAAGGCTGGCTGCATCGTGAATCTCATGCAGGGAGAGGGAGGAACCTCCAGTGATGTTAATCAATATACCTTGGGCACCATCAATGGAGGACTCCTCCAGCAGGGGGCTTGAAATGGCCATTTTGGCAGAATTCACAGCGCGGTTGTCACCCTTTGCACTGCCGATTCCCATAAGTGCCCTTCCACTTCCTACCATTATTGTCTTTATATCAGCAAAATCATGGTTTATCAAACCCGGAACAAGTATTAAGTCTGAAATTCCTTTTATAGCCTGTCTCAACACATCATTTGCAAAATTCAGGGCCTGAAGCCAGGGCGTGTCCTTTTCAGTTATGCTCAAGAGTCTGTTATTGTGGATAATGATATACGCATCTACATGTTTCTTGAGTTCTTTCACACCCTGTTCAGCATTCCGTGACCTCCTGTTGCCTTCAAAGAGAAACGGTTTGGTGACAACTGCTGTGGTAAGAATCCCGAGCTCCTTGGCAACCTCTGCAACAATAGGAGACGCTCCCGTTCCCGTGCCACCACCCATACCAGCTGTAATAAAAACCATATCAGCTCCTTTTAATGCATCTTCTACTAAATCCCTATCCTCCCATGCCGCCTGTCTGCCAATCTCGGGGTTAGCCCCTGCGCCAAGCCCCTTGGTCAGAGAATTCCCTATTTGGATCCGCTGATGAGCAAGAGAAGACTCCAGCGCCTGTGAATCAGTATTAACAACTATAAATTCTATACCGTTTCCATTTAGACTGGAAGCTATCATTCCATTAACAGCATTGCTGCCACCCCCACCTATACCTATTACCTTGATTTTCGCTGACGTGTTTTTTGTCTCCTCCATTTCAAAAATTCTCATATTAATCTCCTTTCTTTAGATTTTTATTTTTACCATGTACCAATCCATGACCCTTTCCTCCGGATTTTATTTAAAAAGTCCACTAACCCATTCCTTCACCTTTGTCCTTACTCCATTAAATACATTCCCGTTACTGAATTTCTGCTCAGCTGCGATTTCTCCTGCTCCATAGAGAACCAAACCAATCCCTGTTGCGTACTTCGGATTACAGACAATATCGGTAATGCCACCGCAATTTCTTGGACTCCCGATCCTCACAGGAAGCTCAAGAATATTTTCAGCCATAACATCCATTCCGTGCATCAAAGCGCTACCACCGGCAAGCACAATACCTGAAGTCATAAGACCATAGAAACCACTCTTTACAATCTCGTCTTTTACAAGATAGAAGATTTCTTCTGCCCTGGGCTGAAGTATCTCAATAAGATGCTGTCTGGGGAGTTTTCTGCCCGGTCTGTCTCCCGTATAACTAATCCCTATCTCTTCATCCTGTTTGACCATGGACATCAAAGAACAACCGTGGCTCTTTTTTATTCGTTCAGCCTCTGAATTTGGCACCCTCATACCTATCGCAATATCATTCGTAAAATTACTTCCACCAATTGTCAAGACAGCGGTATGACATATATTCCCTTCATAAAACAATGCAATATCTGTAGTGCCGCCGCCAATATCGATAATTCCTACCCCCAGATCTTTTTCCTCTTGACTCACTGTCGCCTCAGCAGACGCAAGAGGTTCCAGTACAATGTCAATAACATCAAGTCCAGCCCTCTGACAGCTCTTAATCAGATTCCGCACAGACGTAACAGACTCAGTTATTATCTGGACATTAGCCTCAAGTCTTACACCGCCCATACCTCTCGGGTCACTAATTCCATTCTGTCCGTCCACAATAAAGCCTACAGGAATTACATGCAACACCTCCCTGTCAAGTGGAATTGCAACTGCCTTCGCTGCATCAATAACCTTGTCAATGTCCCGTTGGCCAACCTCTTTTTCTCTCAGCGCTATAACTCCATGGCTGGGGAAA
>CAYFYW010000015.1:0-1776 GCA_964347425.1 uncultured Nitrospirales bacterium | reverse complement strand
TAGGCTATTGTGAATGGAATACGAGCGTTCTGGACAGCATAGTAAAATTTACCAAAGAGATGAAAGAAGTGACAATGGAGTGTTTTCTGGTTTAGAAAATTATGCATGAGCATCTTTTTATGTTTAGAAAGCCTGGGCAGGTGGAGAAGGTTAAGAAATTTAAAGAAAGCATGGCCTTACATTTTTACATACGCTCTTCCCCTCAGATGAGGTATATAATCCAGATATTACATATAATGGGTATATGAAATGGGGGAGTAATATTTAATATGTTTTTGTCCATACGTAGACTAATTATATATAAAGTTTAAATAAAATTGTCCATTCATAGACGGTTACCTTTCTTCCATTGGAAAAATCCAAAGATATAAAAAGATTCTTCGATGAAATACATCTTAACTATTCACTCCTGAAGATATGGAGATAGAAAGAATAGAAGGAACCCGCACTATGTGCCGCTGGCCTTTTGGACGCCTGGGGAGGGGCGGTTGTGAGGAAATAGCACAAACTTTTATTTAGGCTTAAATAAGGGGGATTTTATGAGGACTTGGGCGGAGTTCGACATGATATGGAGGAAGGCACTGGGTTTGTATTTGGTAATAATATGAAAAAACATAATAGTTTAATAGGTAGAAAGGGGATTGAAAATGTGTTCACTGTAACTTAAAAAACCTTGACTTGAGAAACAACCACTGGCTCGGTCTCAGGGTTTTCATATGAGGGGGCATCGGGAGCTGAAACTTGGGTGTAAATCTCGGGCTCATGATACCGTACTAATTTTAGGCCCTCCCGCGGGGAACGCCTTCTTCTAAAAAGTGCGTATGCAGCCACCACAGCGCATATCACCAGAACCAACACACCAATTCCCACGAAAAGCCACAGTCCCAAATCTTCCGGATTATCCACCTCTATCGCTACATCCGCCAAATCGGAGTAATCCTCTCCATCGAAGGCCCTCAGATAAATAGTGTGCTCACCATCCTTCAATGAATTCGTGTCAAGGGAAAAGAACCAGGTTGTAGTTCCTTCGGCCATCGACCAATCCCTGTCATCTATTCTGAACTCCACATACTCTATGGTATTGTCTCCGTCTAAATCAAATGCCGTGCCACTTACGGTGATTTTTCCCTTTACCTTCTCTCCTCTAGCAGGAGTAACTATCGTGATTACAGGCAGTGTATTTTCATGTTTTTCGGTGGTGAAAAATTCCTCATCACTCTCGCAGGGCCCGTTGCAGCATTGATCTTCCGAATAAACGCAGTACGAATAGCTTGTATCAGGCTGGAGGTTAATGAGGGTTATGGTATGCAACGTTACAAACTCTGAAGAGCTCTGTTCGTGCTCGAATATAGTCGATTCACCGTATTTGACAAGGCTTGTGGACGGCTCATCTGTCTCCCATTCGATGGTGGCCGTGTTCTCTGTAATAGAGCTTACAAGAGGCCCGGAGGTAATCGTTGGAGCCTTGTTATCGATGTTAAATGACGCTGTGGAATCCAGGTAACCTTCATCGTTATCGTAGGGCGTTATCCTGAAATGAACTGTGGAAAGCTCAACTGCTCCCAAATCCAAAGCAGAGTTCCATACAAAGGTATGGGCCGAACCCTGCGGGCTGCTGATTAAGCCTATTGTGCCATCGCCTCCGGATCCTGCGGTTGCAGAATGGAAAATAACACCTTCTTCACTGTATTCCGCCGATATTTTTATGGTATCCGATTCTTCATCTATTAGAATATAATTGATAATAATTTCCCCTGCCTGTATTTCTGTGGGCGT
>CAYFYW010000014.1:0-5536 GCA_964347425.1 uncultured Nitrospirales bacterium | reverse complement strand
GTGCTGGTTAAGATCATCGGCGAGTGATAGCAGACTGTAAAAGCCTTTGAGGTGTGATGAGTACACCTACAAATAAATGATTCATACATAAGGAAAATTCATTGATTACCATTTAAAACGTACAAAAGAAAGGGCCTGGAATGACCAGGCCCCTTCGCAATAATTGCCATCTGTTCCTTTGTCAATTTACGGTGTTATAGTCACTTCCACGCTGTCATAGTATATATCGCTTATATCCAGTGCCCCATTCATTATCATATCAACCCCGAAGTAGAAGACATATGTACCCGTCGGTAATCCTGATATATTAAGGACTTCATACGTAAGCAGGGCAACCAGAGGACCCTGATAGGTAACATCAAAGCCGGGCTTCCAGTCCAGGCTGAGGTCATAGTAATACCAATCATGAGGAGGAGAGAACGGTGTACTCGCTACCACCCACCAGTCAGCACTTTGGCCTTCATACCCCCCTGTATCAAGCTTAACCGTAATCAAGAGGGTATCGCTTGATGGAAGCGTAATGGGCCCATCGGAGCCATTTCCCTTGATGTCGGGCAGAGGGGCGGGCAATTCTGGCCGGGGAACAAACGCTATGCTGCGGGGCACCAGCAAGTTGCCTTCGGTAATGGTCTGGACATAACTGCCATCAATGTCAAACTCGACAATCTGATTCTGATAGAAGGATGAACTAAACAGATGGCCGCGATCGTCAAAGGCCGTGCCCTGGGGTCCTGTCAGATCGGGGTGAGAGATCTCACCGAGATAGGTTCCGTCAGTTGCGAGCTTGACGATATTGTTTGATCCGCCACCTGCAACATATAGAACGTCGCCCCTGTCCCTGGCGATTCCCATCGGGCTGGAGAGTCCGCCGCCGGTAAAGGAAAACATGAATTTTTCATCGGGATCAAATTTAATGACTGTCGCGGTCAAGGCACTGGAAACATAGATGTAATCCATGGAATCAAATGCAACACAGTTCGGACCGTTCATCCCCCCGCCCGTAAAGGATCTGAGCTTTGTCCCATCGCCTGCAAATACGATAACCCTGTCATTGTTATAGCTGGATACATAGAGCAATTGACTGTCACTTAACGCCATTCCCGTCGGACCGCTGAGTTCTGAATCGGACAGGGTTGCTATGTGCTTTTCTTCAGCATTGAAAACAAAAATCTCGCTTGAGAGCTGGCTTGCGACATATATCATCTGATTGACAGGGTTGACAACAATACCGCGCGGACCGTTCAACCCGGGAGCAGTAAAACTGCGAAGATATGAGCCGGTACTGTCATACACCGCAATCTCATTGCCACTGTAACTGCTAACATAAAAGTCGCTCGTCTCTTCCGGTGGCAGAATCGCCGCCAGGGTCAAGGTCGTGCTTGTGAAAAGAATGGCTGACGCTGCGATGAAAAAATTTCGTAACCAATATATCAGGTTCATCGATTAGCAAGAAGGTGGATAATAAGAATTTGTTTCTTCAGATAACCTAAATAATTATATCAAGGGAATTGGGACAATGGCAAGGTTTTTTTTAAATTGACCCATTTTGTTATTTTATTTCACTGAAAGGAGTAAATGAGGGCCCTGAATTGACCAGGCCCTCATTCGTTCTTCGTGTTTACACTGCTGCTGAATAACTTATCCGATATCTAACCTTGTATCCTTATTGTTGGTCTCGTCCGATTCCACGATGATGTTTCCTGGATCCACCTCAACACTAACCTGGCAATCCGGGTTGTAACAGTTATCGCCAGGACCGAGAGTTTCAATTATTGGTAGCACGGCGCCAGCTGGCAGTCCCATGATGGTTTTTGTGAGAGTGAGTCCGCTATCAAGTTCAACAGTATACTCGAAATCATTCACTACGTCCTCTGTGCCTATGTTTGAGATCTCAAATTGCACCGTATGCATGCAGGTCCCCTGGCCTCCCGGGCAACTCACTGTAGTGGGCGGGTTGACAAGCGTTGCGGTCAGATCAGGCAAATCCTTTGGCGGCGGACATTTAATCGGACAAGGCCTTGGCTGCATCATTAATCCAGATACGATAAGACCTGGAACCGGCTCGTCATTGTAGGCAAAAGGCCCAACAAGTTTGAAAATGTCCACTAATGCATGGAAATGTCCCTGAACAGGGGGATTTTGAATTATGTCTTCGTAAGAGAGGGCTATCTCATACTGCTCCGGGAATTGCCTGTCTAATTGGGCCGTCCCGTGAACAGGAACGCACATGTCTACTGAAGTTGGTTCGCCTTGTTCACCGTGTATTCTGTGCCAGACCCCAACAGCCGACATGTGATTGAAGCCGGGAGGTGCATCAAGGTTGATTGCCAATTCTATCTCCTCAACAGTACCGTCAGGGTATATCAGGTCCCAGCAATAAACACCGAGGGGATTCCCTGCCTCAACGTTCGCAATGGTGCCTCCTATAAACGCGGCCGCTGCAAATACAATAAGAAATGACTTTAATACATTAGCCTTACACATTTTTTCCTCCTTCATCTCATGTTTTGTTTATATGTTGTCTTACAATATTTTCGTTCTTTCTTGATTCATCACCCCCTCTCCGCTAAATACTCCATAAACAAAAGGCCGGGTTCATCCTTCGGTCAACCCCTCGTCCATGACCCATTGGGTAGAGCAGCTCGGACGTCTCGAAATAAAAAGACGTGTCACCTACACCCTACATCTCGCAGCGTGTTTAGCTTGTTCTGAAATCAGTTATATAATCTGTAGTGATGAGAATTTATTTTTTGCAGTGCAAAAATAGTTTACATACTATATCAATCAGTCGTCAATGACTATAAAAAATATTTATGGAATCGATAAGGAAACCTTATAGGTTTTGCACGATGCCACTATCGGTCAAGGCAATGATTACCAATTCGTAATCTCGCTTTCCAAAGGAAAATCAAAAATCACACTTTCAGATAGAAGAATTGGATGCAAACAAGACAATGCTTTCCCGCAAATCAATAATCTGAGCTACAGCTCATCCTCATCCTCAACTTCTACCTCATATGACAGGTAGTTTGCACCGTCAAATTCAGACAGTTTGACTTCTGCTTTAGCGCCATCGGCAAGGACACCGTCGAGTTTTGCACCGGTGTAATCAACGCTGATTTCAGGATTGAATGTGAGTGTAAAAGTGGAGGCGGTGAGATCTGAAACCGTCCCTTTCACCTCTACATAAATTTCGGATGCTGTACACTCGTTACTCTCCAGATTAAATGATGAACACCTGACCTTTGTCTCGAGAGCATTGTCCTGTGCGAGCACGAGGAGGCTATCAATGCCTTCCTGCGTGACACCGCTGTAGAACACAGTAAATATGTCTTCTTCCCTCGTCAGAGCGAAACTTTGTGCTGTCGTATCAAGATCTGAAATAAACCCTTTTATTGATTCCCTGATACCTCTTTTCTTTTTGTCATCAATGTCATTAGCGTTCAGCGGCTCGACCTTCATGGTTACAGTGCATCCCTCTTCGCCGAAATTTTCCACTTCAAACTCCTTAAGATCAAAATCAAGGACGAGCGTGCTGCCTTGATTTGCCGCTACATTAACCATGCCGTTGATATCCATAGAGCACGTACCATCATTACATTGAAGAACATTTGGCTTATTCCCGCTATCCTTATATGACGCGAATGTGCATTCCTGTTCGGTATCGTCCTGTCCAAGCGCAACGGTTTCACTCATCTCTACGCGTATCCTGTTGTATTGCGCTGCCTCGCAACTCGCAACATCAAGGAGCAGAAATTCTGATGAAAGCTCTGATATGTCCAGAGCCACTGCATCTGAAAGAACGGGACAGGAGGCCCCGGAGCCGGTATGGAGAATTTCTACACCAGTGATTGTCGTGGTAACCTGATCGAAATCCGCAAGGTTATCTGTGACAAAAAGTGCCACAGTACCTGATTCACCCGTCGTTCCTCCGCCTCCTCCACCGCAAGCAGTAAGGGCTGTGAAAACTGACAGGATAATAAATAAGATATGTCTTCTCATGATATATCCCCCTTTTAACCCTGTTCGACACAATTTAATATATAATTGCTATTTTAAATGATCAGTTGTGCAAAAAATCTGTGACCCCGCGCACAAAACCTTTTTTATCCCTGTCCCATTTAAAATATTTTATATCATGAATTTTTCTTCCAATGACCGAAATGACTATATGCAGGGCTTCAGGGAATTCCGGCTCCCCGAATACGGTCTGGGCCTCTACATCCGTCACTGAGAAATATGCTTCATTGTCTGCATGAGAATGATAAAATGCTATTACCTCTCTGCCCTGTTCTTTTGCCAGAGAAAAGATTCTCTCTGCCTCACTCCTTTCAATAGTATAAGCGGTACGGGCATCCCTGGTGTATTTTTCAGGGTCTTCTGCATAAAGCCTGTTTTGAATGTTCTGGCAGATGTGAACGGTCTGGTTACCGCTGTCGCCGGTAATAATGCCGCAGCACTCCTCCGGATACGTCTCCAGGGCATGCTCGCAAATTTTCTCTATCACTTTTTTACCTATGAGCGCCTCTATTCCCATCTCTCAAGAAAATCTACCACTCCATCGGGTTAAATCCCAATATTCAAATTACAATTCCCAAATAAATCTCAATAAACAAAATCCAAATAACAAAACAGATAAAGCAAACAGTATAATTTCCCAAACTTGCTTGATCTGTGTGGGCTAAGAAGCATGTAAGTCATTCTTCTGTTATTTGGAACTTGGAATTTGTTTGTCATCTGGTGCCTGCCTGCTCCATGAGTCGTAGACCGGCAGGCAGGCTTGAGATTTGGAATTTTTAAATCTCATGACTTAAATACCGGTCGCCGCCGTCAGGAAAAATAACCACTATTACCCCTTTTTTCAGGTGCTCCGCTAACTGCAACGCCCCAACCAGCGCTGCGCCGGATGAATGCCCGACGGGTAGTCCTTCGACCTTAATTATCTCCTTTACCATATCATAGGCCCCTTCGGTGTTGACATAAAGCGTTTCATCAGGGAAATCCTTCTCATAGATGCCCGGCACTATGGAGCTTTCCATATGTTTAAGGCCTTCAATACCGTGCATTGCGTCATCAGGCTGGATCGCTATGACTCTGATATCCAGATCAAACTCCCTTAACACCCTCCCTGTGCCCATAATGGTTCCACTCGTTCCAACGGAAGAAACAAAATGTGTTATCCGGCCCTTTGTCTGCTCAATTATTTCAGGGCCTGTCGTAAAATAGTGAGCTCTCCAGTTTGACGGGTTATTGTATTGATCAGGCATGTAGTAGTTATCAGGATGCCTGCTGTATATCTCCTTTGCCAGATTGATTGCACCATCCGAGCCTTCAAATTCGCTTGAATAGACAATGTCAGCTCCAAACCCTGCTATTATCTTCTTCCGTTCCTGACTTGCATTCCTTGGAAGAACAATTTTCGCTTTATACCCTTTAACCGCAGCAATCATGGCATAAGCAATCCCTGTATTGCCAGATGTTGAATCCAGAATTACTTTATCTTTCGTCAATAACCCTGATTCTTCTGCATCCTTTA
>CAYFYW010000013.1:0-13418 GCA_964347425.1 uncultured Nitrospirales bacterium | reverse complement strand
TTTCACCCCTGTTGGCTATCAGGACTTTCTTGAACAATTCCATTAATTAAAAGACGGAGAACTCAAAGCAGCTCATTTTAAAATTATCAATGCAAAATTATCATTTTAAATTTGAAATGCTAATTGTTAATTCTGCAATTTGCAATGATTTATTTTTTGGGTTCATGATGAGGGCTCTATGAGAAAGAGAGGTTCTCCATATTCAACAGGTTGTCCGTTTTCAACAAGAATCTTTGATATAACTCCGTCTGCGTCACTTTCAATCTCATTCATCAGCTTCATAGCCTCAACAATACACAGGACCTGACCGTTCTTTACGGTGCTTCCAACTTCTACATAGGGGGATGCCTCCGGAGATGGGGACCTGTGAAATATACCGACAATCGGTGACGTTATGGTTACAAGTTTCTGAGTCTCTTGTGCCTCCTCTGTTACCTCTGCAGGGGGGCCCTGTCTTACAGGTGGCGTAATTTCAAAGGAAGGGGCAAAACGCTCTCTTTTGATTTTTATTTTGACTCCGTTTCTCTCAATTTGAAGCTCTGTAATATCAGTATCTTTTAAGAACTCTGTAAGCTGTTTTATCTCTTCAAGTTCCATTATTTCAACCTCTCCACATATTCTGATGTTCTTGTATCTACCTTTATAAAATCTCCTTCATTGAGATGAAAAGGAACTTTGACAGTAGCTCCAGTTTCCAGGATTGCCGGCTTACTTCCACCGCTGGCAGTATCGCCTCTTATTCCGGGGTCGGTTTTAACAATTTTTAACTCAACAAAAATGGGCATTTCCACGGCTATAGGGGTGCCCCTGTAAAAAAGAATCTTCACCACCATATTTTCTTTTAAAAATCTTTTGTTTTCGCCTAGTTGTTCAGGGCTCAGAGGGTGCTGTTCATAATTTTCAACATCCATGAAGAAGTACATATCATCTTGATTATAGAGGTACTGCATGGACTTTTCTTCAAGGTTTGGAGAATTGAGCTTTTCCCCGCCTTTAAAGGTCTCATCTATAGTGCCTCCGGTTCTGAGATTCTTTATCTTTGTTTTAACTATTGCACCACCCCTCCCCATTTTAACATGCAGGAAGTCAATAATCTCGTATGGGTCCCCTTTGAATTCTATTTTTGCGCCTTTTCTAAACTCGTTAGTAGAAATCAATGATTTACCCCTTCCACGACTGTCTAAAAAAAACAGTTCGCCCCCTGCGAATCTCTGATCGATTCATTGTGTTTATGAGGTGTTCAGCCTCCGTAAATACGTTATTTTGGACAAGTATCCCTTACTATAATTGTACTTATATTATCTCTAATTTTCTTGGCAGGGTCGTCAGGACCTCTGCACCTTTTTTACCGACACATACAATATCTTCTACTCTCACGCCTCCGAAATCCGGCATATAAATTCCAGGCTCAACAGTAAAGACCATCCCCTTCTTTAACGTGTCCTTACTCCGCCATGATATAACAGGTTTTTCATGAACCGCAAATCCTATACCGTGACCCGTGCCATGCCCAAAATACCTGCCATAACCCTTCTGTTTTATAAAGTCCCTTGCAGCAGCGTCAATCGTAGAACATTTCTGTCCTGGTTTCACCGCCTCTATTGCCTTAATTTGAGCGTCACGGACAATAGAATACATTTCCAGATGTTTTCTTAGCTGTTTGCCCTTTATGGCAATCATCCTTGTCATATCCGAATAATAGCCATCATATTCTCCCCCCCAGTCAAAAAGGATGATGTCTCCCTTTTTAATTCTCCTGCTCGTTGGTTGCGCATGAGGGAGGGCAGACATTTGACCAGAGGCTACTATAACCCCAAAGGGCACCGTTTTGCAACCCTCTGTTCTTAATAATTCTTCCAGTTTTATCGCAAGTTTTTGTTCGCTGACGCCAATTTTTATAAAGGGTCGTAATTTACGAAAGGCCTTTTCTGCTCTATGGATGGATTTTTTTATGTAACAAAGCTCTTTTTGAGATTTAATGAGCCTGAGTGCCTCTACCGTGTCTGTTAATGCCTTGAGTTTGATATTCCTGTCTCGCAGCTTTTTATAGGTCTGATAGCTTATGCTGTGGCTCTCAAAGCCAAGCCTTTTTGTTTTATACTTTTCGATAAGCCTTTTTACAATTGCGGTTCTCTCGGCAGTTTCAATTTCGATACAAAACCCGTTTATTTGCTTTTTTGCCTGCTCCTGATAACGAAAGTCGGTGCTGAAAATAGAGTCCCCTTTTGTAATCATCAGAAAACCCGAACTTCCTGTAAAACCCGTGAGGTATCTCAGGTTATCGAGGTCTGTGATCAGGATGCCATCAACACCCAATGCCGGAAGCTGTTTTTTAAGAATTGAAATTTTCCGCATTTATTATATAAGCTGCGGCTCTCAGGCCAAGGAGATAGCTTTGAGACCCGAAACCGGAGATTTGTCCGTACGCTTCGGGAGCTATGAGGGATTTTTGCCTGAATTCTTCCCGGCCGTGTATGTTTGACAGGTGAACTTCAATGACGGGTATTTTAATGGCCGCTATTGCATCCCTGATTGCTATACTGGTATGTGTATAGGCAGCGGGATTGATCAGTATGGCATGGTAGTCTGCTGAATTTTGAATTAAATCAACTATCTCACCTTCGTGGTTGGACTGATGGATTGTGAGCTCAAAACCAAGCCCTTTTGCAAGATCCTCAAGCGATTTATTAATCTCGCCTAATGTCTGCCTGCCATATATACCGGTTTCCCTCGACCCAAGAAGATTGAGATTGGGACCATGAATAACCAGTATTTTCATAATCGCTCTCCCCTTCCATCGTATTCGTATTGTTAAAAATTAACCACAGGACGTTAAGATATTCTACGTCCCACAGAAAAACCCGTAAATATTAAACGTATGACGGAATGCCACTTGATTCCGCATTAATGATTTGCCTTATCTTTTTTGGCCTTAATTCTGATGAGCATTTCCAGCTCTTCCTGTCTCTGAATTATTCTTTTGTTTCCAGGTTCAGAAGAAAGGATCTCCTGATAGATTTCCATCGCTTTGTCGTACAGTCCCTGGTTTATGAAGATATCAGCCATTGTCTCGGTAGGCATTGATACAATAATTTTATCCTCCTGTATTCGATCCCTGTCTTCAGGAATCTCTTCGGTATCCGCCTGTACATCGGGTATGCGGTCTGTTGTGTCACGATTCTGTATGAAGGTTTCCTGAGTAGAGGTCTCTTCAGACCCTTTCTCCATAATTTCCTGGAACTCTTTCAATTCCTTGCTTATAGGTCTTTCTGAAACTGGCTTGAGTTTGTCCGGAATTTCTATACCGAGTTCAGAACTGCTGACCTCTTCGGGTATTTCATAAACAGGAGTTTCTTTTGTTTTTTCAATATGACTTACCGCAGGGCTTTTTTCAGGTACATCCATTGATTCTTCGGAATGATTAACCTCACTGCCTGCCGTGATTTGCAACATCAACTCCTTAGCGTTTTCGTCATTGGGATGGAGTTTCAGGATTATCTGGCATTCTTCCACAACCCTGTCAAATTCTCCTTTTTTGTGATATATATCAGCAAGTCTTTTATGCGCTAAGAGATTATCAGGTACAAGTTCAATCACTTTCTCAAATTCATCACGGGCCTCAGGGAGCATGGCTTTGTCGAGGTATATTTTACCCAGGGCTACTCTGGCGCTTGTATAATCTGGCCGCTTCTCAAGGGCATTCAGGAGGAGGTCTATAGCTGCGTCAACCATCCCTTTTTTCTTGTATTCCTCTGCAAGGGGTACAAATAATTTTGATAGGGGGTCTTTTTCAATCTTTTTCTTTAATTTTTCTATCTCTTCATTAGTCATTGACGTTGAAGAATGAATTAAAGATTAATGAAAAATCAAGCTCTCAGCTTAATCGATTTTCTTAATTGTAACATCTTGTTGAGAATTATGTCAGCAATTTCTTCTTTTTTCATTAAGGGATAATCGGTGATTTCACCTTTTCTATCAATCATTGTCACAATATTTGTATCCACATCAAAACCGGCACCTTTTTGGGTAATATCATTGAGTACTATTAAGTCGAGGTTTTTATTTTTTAACTTGTCCTTTGCTTTTTTGATGTCTCTTCCTGTTTCGGCAGCGAAACCAATTACGATACGATTACCCTTTTTTCTTCCGATCTTCTTAAGAATATCCGGTGTTTTCTTTAAAGTAATCGTCAAATTATTATCTCTGGGTATTTTTGATTTGCTTATAGTAGATGGTGCAAAATCAGACACGGCAGCAGCCATGATGACCGAGTCTGATTTAGGAAGCTGTTTTAAGACAGCTTTTTCCATATCAGATGCTCTTTCGACATGAATAAAAGAGACACCCTTTGGCGGAGTCAACGCTGAGGGCCCGCTTATGAGGGTAACATCCGCTCCCCTTCTGGAGGCGACGGATGCAACAGCAAAACCCATTTTCCCGGATGAGCGATTTGAGAGATGTCTTACGGGATCTATCGGTTCCAGTGTTGGACCTGTGGTCACTAATATATTCTGTCCGGATAAATCTTCGGGCGTCAGGATGGATTTAACCGCTTCAATAATGTCCCTGGTTTCAGCCATTCTGCCCGGCCCTTCTTCGCCGCAGGCAAGGTCTCCAGTTTCAGGACCTATGAATTTTACGCCTCTCTTTCCAAGTCCCTTAATGTTTTTTTTAACGACGGGATTATTGTACATTCTCGTATTCATAGCAGGTACTATTAAGGTGGGGCCTTCATAGGCCAGACAGAGCGTACTCAGGAGATTGTCGGCAATTCCACATCCAAGTTTGTTTATAGTATTGGCTGTTGCAGGAGCTATCATTAAAAGATGGAACCCTTTTACAAGGCCGATATGTCTGATATAGCCATCAAAGAGATTTGTGTAAACGGGCTTGCTTAAGACCGATTCAAAGGTGAGAGGAGAGACGAAACGGCATGCAGACTCGGTCATTATAACGGTAACAGAAGCACCTTCGTCTACTAACCTTCTTGCAAGATCTACGGACTTATATGCGGCGATACTGCCGGTGACTCCAAGAAGGATATTTTTCCCCCGAAGCACTATTCTGAACCTTTCTTGGGGAAGATTTCTTCAATAGCGTCTCTGTTTTCCTTTTCCCCTTTTTCATGCAAATAGACCTTGAGGTCTTTTTCGAGTTCCGTTAAGTCTTCAGGGAGTATCTCTTTCTGTTTGGCTTCGTCCATCATGTCTTCATAAGTTAGTCTCTTTGCTTCAGCTTTGGCTTTTGAGGCAGCCTCACCGGTAAGTAGCTTTACCGAGGCGGATACTATTTCTTCAAGAGCAACAGTTGTCATTTTTTTCGCCTTACTTATTATCCTCGGCTGTGCCCCTTGATATAAATCCCTTGCCCTCTGTGATACAGCTATTACAAGTCTGTATCGTCCATCAATTTTTTTCTTGTCAAATTCGACTGGTAAAGAAATTAAATCCATCGTACCTCCTTGTGTAATTTCATTATACTTGATTACCCGGATATCTTTCGCATTAGTGAATCCGCTTTAAGTTTTTTTATCAACCTTGAATCAATTTTAGCCGTTCTCAGGCTTCTTGCTATGACTATACTCTCCAGTTCTCTGAGCGCCTTTTTAAGGTCATCGTTGATAACAATATAATCATAGTCTTTGTAACGTGCAATTTCTTCTTTTGCCCTCATAAGGCGGTTTTTTATTTCTTCAGATAGTTCTGACATACGCCCTCTTAATCTTTTTTCTAATGTTTTCAGTGACGGCGGGAGTATGAAAATATAAACTGCGTTCTTTAATTTGCGTTTCAACTGCATGGCGCCCTGCGTATCTATGTCAAGAATTATATCATACCCCTTCTTGTTCACCTCCTCCAGTCTCTTTGTGGACGTACCATAGAGATTGCCATGAACTACGGCCCACTCTGCAAACTTGCCTCTGTTAATCATGTTTTTGAATTTTTTTTTGCTGACAAACGTGTAATGAACATTGTTTATTTCCCCCTGCCTGCGCGTTCTGGTAGTATATGAGACAGAATGCCGCAAAAACGGGACAGTAACACACAATTTTTGGCAGAGGGTAGTTTTACCTGCCCCAGAGGGAGCAGAAACGATAAAGATGTCCCCTTTTCCGGAATTTTTTTTTGCGGCTTCAGACCTTCTCTTCACCGTATCATCCAGTTGATAAAAATCTCTGCGTAATGGTTTCTACTTGAAGAGAAGACAGAATTATATGGTCGCTGTCAGTGATAATTATTGACCCTGTTTTGCGTCCCTGTGTGGCATCAACCAATTTACCGGTTTCTCTGGCTTCTTCACGTATTCTTCTTGTCGGGGATGATCCGGGCTTTACCACTGCAATTATCCTTGACGCGGAAACAACATTCCCGAACCCCACGTTTATCAAACCTGATCCTTTGTTTGATTTTCTCATTTATTTGTGTAATCTAATTTTATATTTTTTTAATCAATCTAATCAGACATCATTATAGGATGTCTTATTGCAGGTTCTGCGTCTGCTCCCTAATTTTTTCGATTTCGTGTTTCATCTCGATTACCAGAGCTGAGATATCGGCGCTGGGCGCCTTTGAGCCTATGGTATTTAGTTCTCTGTTTAGCTCCTGAGACAGAAAGTCTATCTTTTTGCCTATAACATCTCCATCTTTTAATACGCTTTCCATGTGTTCTAAATGGCTTTTTATCCTTACAAACTCTTCTGTAATATCTGACCTCTCTACCAGGATGGCTGCCTCCTGGATTAGACGCTGATCGTCAATTGATATATTATCAAAAAGTGTCCTTAATTTTTCGGCTAGCGCCTGTTTGGAGTTTTTGACAATCTCTGTTCGTTGTTCTTCTACACGCTGTACCTGTTTCTTTAAGATTTTTATCCTCTCATTAATATCATCCGCAAGATTTTTACCTTCCCTTAACCGCATTCTTTTCAGTTCCTCAAGGGCAGCCTCAAGAGCCTCCTGAAAAATTGTAACTTCGACCTCTGACTCTTCGAGCAGGAAGATATCCCCAAGGGAGATTAAAGAGTTGATTCCTATGTTATCAGAGAGGGACAACTTGTCTCTTAAAGAAACAAGCGCCTGGTAATATTCTTTGGCGAGAGACTCGTTTATTTTTAATCTTACGTTAATCCCTTCAGATTTTGGTACAAATATCTCGATACGTCCACGGCAGAACTTTTCTTTTACAATGTTTCTTATCTCGGGCTCATAATAATAAAGATATGAAGGAATATTAATCCGGATATCAATGTTCCTGTGATTTGTGGAGCGTACTTCTACCTTAAAATTGCCGACTTCCCCCCTGCCGTAACCTGTCATTGACTGAATTACCATAAACCTAAAATATTAAAACACTAATTGTGGAAAAGTCAATGATGTCTTGCAGCCCAAATCCCGATAGAGAAACTCTGCCCCTATCCAATAATCATGTCTGTTTTGCTATACTGGCAATGATAAGATATGAGTCATAATGTATATGTGGTCAGGCTTCATCCGGATGTCCTGAAATCCAGAAAATTCAGAGATGAAAACCCCGATCATATCCCGGGAAAACCCTGTGTTTACGTCGGAATTACGGGGTTGTCACCTGATGAAAGATTTGATAATCATAAAGCAGGTTATAAATCATGCAGTTTTGTCAAAAAATTTGGGCTGACTCTCATGCCAGGCCTTTACGAGAAGTTTAACCCTATGTCATATGATGAAGCCTGTGAGATGGAAGAGAAACTGGCAAAATTCCTCCGCAACAAAGGCTATGCAGTGTGGCAAAGATGATACAGAGGAATGTGGGTTTTGAACCGTCAGGCCAGGCCTACGGTCGATGAATTTATCAAACTGATGTAAAAGGGGAAAATCTCAATATCGCAAGTCTGTGCCCTCTGTCTTCTGGTTCTTGTCAATATCCAAGGGCTGACCCCATAATTGATTTTCTGGAAAAGTTTGGATATGCTGAGGTAAGCATTTCAAGAGTATCTTTGAAAGGAGGGGCAAAAAAGATGAAAAAAATTGTGTTTCTTATCCTTATTATTTTTTCTCTCACAGTATTAACGGGATGTAATACCATACGGGGATTAGGCAAGGACATCAAGAAGACGGGAAAGGCAATCGAAAACGCTGCGGATTAATAAAAAAAGCAGTCAAGAGTCTGCTTATAATAAAATCATATTATTCAAGACCCAATAATCCTCAGAATGTTTTTGTAACTCTTTATATCATTGCAGACCTGACACCACCGTCTATGCGATCAAACACGATAATAAGTCAACTTATTCAACAACGTCCCCTATGTTTATGTTTGTGAAAAATTTAAGTGACGACTAGTGCTTCTTCTTCCTGTTCAACAAACGAGGGAATACCTTTTTCAAGTATGACTTTGATTTTTTTGATATTTTTAAACCTTTCTCTCAGTATCTCGTCTGAAAGGGGATCTTCAATGTGTTTCTGTATAGCCCTCCTCATCGGTCTTGCACCGTATGAGGGCTGGTAATTGTTTGCAATCAGCCAATCTGTTATTTCGTCACTCAGCTCAACGGCGAGATCCTGGTCGAGAAGCTGCTTATTGAGTTCAGTAATCAGCAGGTCTATAATTTTTACTAAATGTTCTTTTTCGAGTGGATGGAAGACAACAATTTCGTCAACCCTGTTTAAGAACTCGGGATTAAATGTTTTTTTCAATTCTTCCAGTACGTTATCTTTTATTTTTTTATACTTGTCTTCCCATTGCGGTTTTTGAAATCCAAGGGGTGTCACATTTTCGGTCAGCCGTGTTCCAAGATTAGAGGTCATGATTATTACCGCATTTCTAAAATCCACTTTTCTTCCAAAGTTGTCTGTTAGCACCCCTTCATCAAGTACCTGAAGCAAGATGTTGAAAACATCAGGATGTGCTTTTTCGATCTCGTCAAAAAGCACCACAGAATACGGTCTCCTTCGCACAGTTTCTGTTAATTGACCACCTTCTTCGTAACCAACGTATCCGGGAGGTGCCCCTGTCAGGCGAGAGACATTGAATCTTTCCATATATTCGGACATATCAATTTTCACAAGGGCATTTTCATCGTTAAAAAGGAATTCCGCCAGTGCTTTTGCAAGCTCTGTTTTTCCAACCCCTGTTGGTCCGAGGAAGAAAAATGAACCGATAGGCCTTTTCTGGGTCTTTAAACCGGCACGCGACCGTTTTATTGCCTTTGAAACAGCCCTGACCGCTTCATCCTGAGCTATGATTCTCTTGTGAAGCTCTTTGTCCATACGAAGCAGTTTTTCTGATTCTTTTTCTTCAAGTTTGGAAAGTGGAATACCCGTAATTTTTGAAACTGTATAAGTAACATCATCAACGTTTATTACAGGAATTTCTTTTTTTTGATTTTCACGCCATTTTCTATAAAATTCATCATGTAGCTTCCTTATTCTTTCTTCTTCTGTTTTAATAAATGCGCTTTTGTCAAAATCATGGAGTTTCAGATAGAGATTTTTTTCTTTTTCAAGTTTTCTTAAATCCTTTTCTATTTCCTTAAGTTCAGGCGGCATTGTAAATTTCCTCAGTTTAATTCTGGCTCCGGATTCATCCATAACATCAATAGCCTTATCAGGAAGAAATCTGTCTGAAATATATCTGTCCGAAAGGTTGACACATGCCAGAACCGCCTCATTGCTGATTCTTACTTTATGATGGATTTCATATTTGTTCTTTAGTCCTTTCAGTATTTTTACAGCTTCATTTACTGATGGGGGCTTGAGGAATATGGGCTGGAAACGCCTCTCCAGGGCACCGTCTTTTTCTATATATTTTCTGTATTCAGCCGGTGTTGTGGCACCTATACATTGTATCTCACCTCTTGAAAGGGCGGGTTTAAGCATATTCGAAGCATCAATTGAGCCTTCTGCAGCACCTGCACCAACAAGGGTATGAAGCTCATCAATAAAAAGTATTATATTTCTGGCCTGTATGATCTCCTTCATTATAAGTTTGAGTCTTTCCTCAAACTGTCCTCTGTATTTTGTGCCAGCTATAAGCGAGCCCAGGTCCAGGCTTACAATTCTTTTGTCAAGAAGGTTTTCCGGTACATCTTCAGAGACAATTTTTTGGGCAAGTCTTTCTACAATAGCTGTTTTTCCCACGCCCGATTCCCCGACAATTGCGGGATTGTTTTTAATCCTCCTGGCCAGGATTTGAAGAACCCTTTCAATTTCGCTTTCTCTCCCTATTACAGGGTCAAGTTTGTTTTCTCTTGCTAAAGCAGTAAGGTCCCTTCCAAATTCGTCAAGTGCCGGGGTATGCCCTTTTTTCTCTTTGACCATGTTCTGCTGCCCCCTGAGGGCTATATTTATAGTGAGTTGACGTGCACTGAGAAGATTCGCTCCCAGACTCCGCAGGATTTTACCGGCGATACCTTCTTCTTCTCTGATTAAGCCTATAACAAGATGTTCGCTTCCGATATAGCTATGACCGAGCAGCCGTGCTTCTTCCACTGCCAGTTCCAGAACCTTTTTTGCTCTCGGAGTGAATGGTATCTCGCCAAAAGTGGGTACGCTTGAACCAGACGGAAGGTTTCTCTCTACTTCAATCCGCAGTTCATTGGGAGATAATCCCATTTTTTTTAAAATCATTAACGGAAGGCTATCTTCTTCTCTGAGAATGGCGAGAAGTAAATGTTCGGTGCCGAGGTAATCATTCTGACGCTTTTCAGCTTCTTCCTTCGCATGAATGATTACTTTCCTGCCTCTTTCAGTAAATTTCTCAAACATTTAGCACCTAGAATTAATATATCTTTATCCAGTATATCTTGTCAAGGCATGAGGTAATTACGGAAAATTCGCAACAGGTCTGTCCAGTGAACCCCGTTAGAAGACCTTCACCCTTCTAACGGAGTAAATATTACAAGACTGGTGAACACATAACATAGTGGAAAGATAATAAAAAGGATTGGCAGGAAAAGGTCAATCGGGATAAAGGTTATGAAATCAGATCCCTCAATTCAGGACAGACCTCTTTTGTGATGGAATATCCCTTTAATTTCTTCCATGAATTCTTTTATGTCTTTAAACTGTCTGTAAACAGAGGCGAAGCGAACATAGGCCACCTCGTCTACGCCTTTTAGTCTGGCCATAATCTCTTCGCCAATCCAGGAACTTGGAATCTCCTTTTCTCCAAATTCCTGAAGTTTCTTTTCAATTTTTGTTACAAGCTCCTCTCTCGTTTCGACTCCTATAGGTCTTTTTTCGCATGCCTTCTCAAGTCCATGGAGAATTTTTTGTCGCTCATAAGGTTGTCTTCTACCGTCCTTTTTTATAACATGGGGCAGGATTTCTTCTATTCTTTCATAGCTTGTGAAACGAACTTCACATTTAAGGCATTCACGTCTTCTCCTGATAGAGCTGCCGTCTCTGCTTAAGCGGGAGTCTATAACCTTATCTTCTATATGTCCGCAGAAAGGACACTTCATGTATTTCCCCTTTTTCGTAACCCGGTTGAACTAACCACAACCGGGAACCAATCCCCCCACCTCCCTTTTACTAAAGGGGTTTAGTCCTGAACCAGGAGTGGTTCAGGGTTATCGGAAGAACCTAAACTTCTATATCCTCATACACCGGAAATTTTCTGCATAATTTTTTTACTTTTTCCCTGAGGCGGTCGATGACAGAGATATCATCAATGTTATTTATTATCTGTGAAATAAGTTCTGCAATAACAACCATTTCGGGTTCTCTCATGTTGCGGCTTGTAACTATTGGAGTCCCGATTCTAATTCCTCTTGTTATCGTGGCAGGCTTGTCACCAAAAGGTATTGAGTTCTTATTAACCGTGATACCTCCGAGGTCAAGTACTGTTTCAGCCTCTTTGCCGGTAATAGACTTATCAGTGAGGTCTATGAGCATAAGATGTGTGTCTGTTCCGCCAGAGATAATTTTAAAACCATTATTGATGAGCGCATCTGCCAATTCCCTTGCATTTTTCACAATCTGTATCTGGTAATCCTTGAATTTTTGCGACAGGGCTTCTTTGAAAGCAACTGCTTTTGCAGCTACCACATGAACAAGGGGTCCTCCCTGTATTCCAGGGAAAACCATCTTATCGATTGCGTTGCCGTATTCGGCTTTACACATTATCATACCACCTCTTGGGCCCTTCAGGGTCTTATGGGTAGTTGTAGTAACAAAATCAGCGTAAGGGACGGGTGACGCATGTAACTGTGTGGCAACGAGACCTGCGATGTGTGCGATGTCTGCGAGCAGATAAGCATTTACTTCTTTTGCTATATCCGAAAAAATTTTAAAATCAATTGTCCTCGAGTAAGAGCTCGCGCCTGCAAGAATCATTTTTGGTTTGTGTTTCTTTGCAAGCTTCCTGACATTTTCGTAATCTATAAGACCGGAACTTTTATCGACACCGTAAAAAAAGGTTTTGTAAAAGATGCCTGAAAAATTAACGGGGGCCCCGTGTGAGAGGTGGCCACCGTGACTAAGGCTCATACCGAGTATACTGTCCCCTGGTTTAAGGAATGAGAAAAATACCGCCATGTTGGCCTGAGTGCCTGAATGAGGCTGGACATTTACATGTTCGGCACCAAAAAGTTCTTTTGCCCTTTTAATAGCAAGTAATTCGACCATATCGGCATATTTACAGCCCCCGTAGTACCGTTTCTCTGGGTAACCTTCAGCATACTTATTGGTAAAGATAGAACCTTGTGTCTCCAATACTGCCCTGCTCGCATAATTTTCTGAGGCGATGAGGACAATTTTATCCCTTTCGCGCTCTATTTCGTTAACTATAGCTTGATAAATTTCGGGATCGAATTTTTTTAATTCGCCCATGTTTATTGACATGTAAGCCCTGCCTCAATTTCCTTTATTTTATCGAGTCTTCTCTCGTGTCGTCCGCCTTCAAAAGATGTAGTAAACCATATCTTAACTATCTCCTTTGCGGTCTCCCCGTTTATACGTCTGCCAGGCAGAACCAGCACATTAGCATCGTTATGGAGCCTGCTCATTTTCGCAGAGTAACTGTCACTGCAGAGGGCGGCCCTTATCCCGGGGAATTTATTTGCAACGATTGACATACCAATACCCGTGCCGCATAAAAGAATTCCCCTTTCAAAATTGTTTTTTGATATTTCCTGAGAAACGTTTTTAGCGAAATCAGGGTAATCGACAGATTCTTCATTTATGGTACCAAAATCTGTCAATTCATGGCCGAGTTCTTTGAGGACAGGCAGGATCTCTTTCTTGAGAGCAACACCAGCATGGTCACACCCTACAGCTACTTTCATTAGACCTCTATCAATAGTTATATTTACACATTGGTGTCCGGTTAATTTTTTAAGTTCATAAATATTATAAGTAATTATAAAAAAAACCTTTTCAGTCATTCCTGCGAAAGCAGGAATCCAGCATACATATAGTTTTTGTCTGGATTCCCGCCTG
>CAYFYW010000012.1:0-2147 GCA_964347425.1 uncultured Nitrospirales bacterium | reverse complement strand
CAGCCCAATATTAAAACCATCGGGCATGAAGGCTTTTTTTAATACCCCGACAGACTTATCTACAGTTTTTATCAAATCAAAAAGAACTTTATCAGACAGGCCGTCAAAGGTTGGGGTGTGAAGGTACGGTACAACCATGAGATGTCCGCTGCTGTATGGGTAGCGGTTCAAAACGACAAAGCAGTCCCTCCCCCTGTATAATATCAGATTCTTTTTATCCCGGTTATTCTTTCCCCTCGAAATATCACAAAACAAACAGGTCTTATGCTTTCCTTCATCAAGTATGTATTCCATCCTCCACGGCGCCCATAGTCTTTTCATAAAACCCCCAAGGACAAATAAAAGATTAAAGATAAAAATCAAATATACTGAGATGATTTAATAAAAAATTCTTCCCGAATCTTTGATATTATATTTTTTATTTTTGATTTAGCAGTGTTAACACCTGCTGCACATCGCCCCACGTAAGCCATTTATCTTTAGGGTTTCGCATGAGATATGCAGGATGAAAAGTCGGCATCACAGAAAAACCCTTATAACTATAAAATTGTCCCCTCAGTTTGCTAATGGGGAGCTTGCTTCCCGTAAGATGCTGGCCGGATATTCTTCCTAAGGCTATTATAACTTTCGGTTGTATTATCTCTATCTGCCTCTCAAGGAAAGGACCACATGTAGTAATTTCGTCTTCCTCAGGATCCCTGTTTGCCGGGGGTCTACATTTTACAATATTGGCAATATAGACACTTTCACGCCTCAGTCCCATTTTTTTTATTAAATTCGTCAGTACCTTCCCCGCATTACCCACAAAAGGTCTTGCCTGAAGATCTTCTTCTCTACCAGGGCCCTCTCCAACAAAAATAAGTTCTGTATCCGGGCTGCCCTCGCCAAAAACAATATTCTTACGTCCCTTTGAAAGCCTGCATCGCTTGCAGTCACCGATTTCGTCCTGCAGGTCCTTTAAAGCCATTTGCTTATTTGATGCATAGTTACCCGGTTGTTCTGATACCTGTGAACTGGAGGCAGTATATCCCTGTCTTTTGGCGGCAGGTAGTTGGGCAAACAGGTCTTCCATATCAGCCTTTTTCACAGGAAGCCGGTCAAAGCCGATCTCCCGATAAAACTCCATCGCTTTCTTGAGTTCTCTAATTATCTCATTTTTATTATTCATTGTGAATTTCTCATTCTCCCCATTTCAGTTTTGTTCTCAGAATCTGAAAATAATCTCTTTTATGCAGAAGAAGAAATTTTGTTTTAAAATCCGCTTTTTTAATTTTTATCTTATCATTGACCTTTAACGGTAATCCCTCTTGACCGTCGAGGGTAAGATAGACGTCTTCCCCTCTTTTGATGATGACCTCTATGATAAATTCGTCAGGCAGCACTATTGGCCTGTTGGTAAGGATATGTGGACAAATTGGGGTTATTACAAAAGACCCCAGTGTTGGATAAAGGATAGGGCCCCCAGCGGCAAGCGAATATGCGGTAGAACCTGTGGGAGTAGATATTATGAGTCCATCGGCCGTGTATGCATTCACATATTGATTATTGACATAAATGTCAAGATCGATCATCCTCGCAAGGGCGCTCTTGGTGATTACAACATCGTTCAGCGCTGTATGGTGGATTTTCCGACACCCTTTCCGGCACATATCAGCAGAAAGCATTATTCTTTCCTCGATACCATATCTCTCTGAAAATATATTATCAACGATATTTTTGTGCATTTTATCCCGGGCTATCTCAGTGATAAACCCCAGGCCTCCAAGATTCACCCCGAGTATTGGTGTCCCCCTTCTGCCAACAAGGCGTACGGCGCTCAAGAGCGTACCGTCACCACCAAAAACTATCATAATGTCTATTTTAGAAGGGATTTTATCTCTCGGATATCCCTTCATCTTCAGAACCGAAGCCACTTCGTCTTCAACAAACAGCCTGAACTTTTTCCTGTCAAGCCAGAACATTAAGTCTCTCACAGCTTGAATGGCAGCTGCTTCCCCACGCTTTGCAATTACACCAATATTTTTCATGGCTCGATATATAGCTTAATATTAAGTTTGATTACAATGATTTTTTCTCTCTACTCTTTAATCTTTGCTCTTTGCTATTTACTTTCTACTTTCTACTCTCTACTTTCTACTCTCTACTTT
>CAYFYW010000011.1:0-2662 GCA_964347425.1 uncultured Nitrospirales bacterium | reverse complement strand
CGAAACCATCGATGGATTCCGTCGCGCCGTGCCAGAGTTAATCCTGCGCTGGAACCTCCACGGCATCGATATTGATCCGCGGTGCCTCCAGATCGCAGCGCTGGCCCTCTGGTTGCGGGCCCAGAAGACCTGGAAAAACCTCGGCATTAAGGCCGCCTCGCGGCCGCGCATCACCAGATCGAATATAGTCACTGCCGAGCCCATGCCGGGCGAAGAGGACATGCGACGGGTATTCATCGAAGACCTCAAGCCCCCCTTACTAGGTCAGCTTATCGAGGTCATGTTCGATAAGATGAATCTTGCCGGCGAGGCGGGGCCGCTCCTCAAGATAGAGAAAGAAATCCAGGATGGCATTCGAGAGACGAAAGAAGAATGGATTTCTGAATCGAAGAGATCAGAAGACAAAAAGGGCAACGAGCTTCTTTTTTCACAAGCAGAAATGGATCGAATTGCAGGTAAGATATCAATACAGAAGAAATTGTTTGATGTGTCGGACATAACGGATGAGGAATTTTGGAGCCAGGCTGAGGAAAGTATTCTCGCAGCACTGCGTCTTTACGCCGAACAGACCGATAATGGTCGTGCTGCTCGCCGTCGCTTTTTTGCTGATGACGCCTCACGGGGTTTCGCCTTCATCGATTTATGCTACAAACGTTACGACGTGGTCTTGATGAATCCGCCATTTGGCGATTTTAGCCTGTCAGCGCGCTCTTTCGGTGATTTATATTATCCTCGTGCATCACGAGAATTGTACGCTTCCTTTGTAGAGAGAGGGAAGGAATTTTGTACCTTTAATGGTTTATTGGGAGCCATAACCTCCAGAACGGGCTTCTTTATAAAATCCTTAAGTTCATGGCGTGAACAAGTAGTCATGCCATTCGGCATCCGGATCTTTGCCGAGCTAGGAGAAGGCGTACTTGATAGCGCTCTTGTCGAGACAGCAACATATGTACTTGGGCCTAAAAATAACGAATCAGTCAATAGGTTACCTTCCATATTTATCCGACTTCCTGAGATGGAAGATAAATCATTTGAATTAGATAAAGAAATCAAACAGATAAAACAGAACAAAGTGAGTATTGCGAAACTTCTTCTTCAGAACACTTTTCATTCTATTCAAGGCACCCCATTAGCTTATTGGTTGCCTTCAGAATTTTTGACAGCATTTAAAAAATTTAAAAAGATAGAGGGAAATGCCGCAACAATAAAAGTGGGATTACAAACCGGGGATGATTTCAGATTCGTCCGGGCGTTTTGGGAGATCCCACCTGAACGAATTACTGCTAATGATCAGGCAAAAATCAAATGGGTACCTCATGCAAAAGGTGGCGAGAATTCGCCGTTCTGGTCAGATATTCATTTATTAGTTAAATGGCATGATTCAGGTCTTGAAATCAAAGCCCATCCTTCTGCGACTATCAGAAATGAATATTTCTATTTCAAACCGGGACTTACTTTTCCATATCGCGTTTTTAGGTTTTCGCCTGCAGCACTCCCTAGAGGTTGCATAACAGGAGTAGCTGGGATGGGGATTTTTCCTCTGGAAGCTCCTGAGGATGCTCTGCTTGCAGCACTCAATACTGATATAGTAAACAAATTTGTCAGCATTTGGTTGGGCAGAATTGAGATGGGTTCGCTTTATCAAGCTGGTACAATTCAGTCTACACCATTTCCTGAAATCAATTCTGATGCAATAAAGAGACTCTCCTACATAGGCAAAACACAAGCAATGATGCGCATTGAACGTAACTCATATTTTGAAACCTCAAGACATTTTATCATTCCTGAAATAGTGAGGATCCCAGATTATAGAGCATTACAGGATGAATTCGAATTTAAAGCTCGTAAATTCAAGTCTGAAAGCAGGCGTCTCTTTAAAGAAGCAGGGGTTATTGTTCGCTCATTATACCAGCTCGAAGAAGTTCCAAATGATTTCTTTACTGAGTATCATAAAAAAGAAGCGACTTTTGAATACACGATAGAACTACCTACATGCAACCTGAAATCATTAGCTTTTGATGTTTTTTCATATTCAATTGGATGTTTATTCGGTCGCTGGGACGTCCGGATGGCCAATGACGTTTCGTTAGCCCCTAAACTTCCCGATCCATTCGACCGGCTGCCGGTGTGCCCGCCCGGCATGCTAGTCGGTCCAGAGGGGTTACCGGCTAAGTCCGGCGGTATCGTGAGCGAAGAGTGGCTCCAGGCTCGCCCGAACGCGAACACGCTGCTGCCGGAGGGGTCCGTCTCAAAGCCGACCATCCCGGATTCCGAGTATCCGCTCCGCATCTCCTGGGACGGCATCCTGGTGGATGATCCCGGTTGCAATGGTGGACAGCCACACCGGGAGGACATCGTCTATCGAGTAAGGGAGGCACTGGAGGTGCTCTGGAAGGAGCGTGCCGAGGCGATTGAACTTGAGGCTTGCGAGATCTTGAGGGTGCGAGACCTTCGGGACTATTTCCGTCGGCCCTCGGGTTTTTTCCAGGATCATCTGAAACGCTACTCAAAGAGCCGGCGGAAGGCGCCGATCTACTGGCCATTATCAACTGCGTCAGGGTCCTACACCTTATGGATCTATTACCATCGCCTCACAGACCAGACTTTGTACGCTTGCGTCAATGATTACCTGAACCCGAAATTGGATGATGTGTCTAAGGAC
>CAYFYW010000010.1:0-5856 GCA_964347425.1 uncultured Nitrospirales bacterium | reverse complement strand
TATTGGGGAGTCTTAAGTTTTGAGAATGACAGGAAATTTACTATCAGAGAAAAAAAAGACAGAGAAATCCGGGAAAGGCGATTGGACAACGGAACTTGTTTGGAGTAGTTGCTTTCAATTCCTTCGTGATATTCCTGGGCAGAATGTATCTGGAAATTATATCTTGTGGAATACTTCTCATATTCTCTTAAGCAGGACTTGAGATCGGGGGTGGAATTGAATCCCAATTTCTTTAATTCAGCTAATATTTCTTTTTTCGAAAGCGCTACCATCTCACATTATTTTCATGAAAATATCTTTTGAAAACGACCCCCTGCCGAGGGAATGAAGCTAAAAAAAATTACTCACTCTCCGTTTCCTCGCAAACAAATGTTTCGACTTTTCAGGGAAAACAACCACGCATTTTTGTGTCTGGAATTTGATTTTTTGCTTAGAGAGGAGACCCCCTTGATAAGCACTTTAACACTATAAACGTTAAATGTCAAGAAAGAAATGTTTATGAAACCGAAAAAAAACACATACCTCAGTTTGTGATTATGGGGGACATAGTTGACTTTGGCTTGTTGATTATAATGTGAAATCTTCACTGGTAAGCCAAACGACAATAATCTCTCCGGAAAATTGTTTGCACGCCCATGATACAGCTGGCCTCATTTAAATAATGGGAGGGGGCGGAAATAGGCAGGTTTTGTTTCCTGACAAAGCCAATGGAAAGCCGACCGCCCCCTTTCTCCATGCCTGTGATATTTTAAATGATATCAGGATTATACGACGTTCGCAAATATTATAATATTAATAATTTTATGTCAAGTGGGGCAGGAAGAACCCAAAACAGAGATAGAGCAGTATCCTGGGTAACAGTATTAGCCTTTCACTCATTCTCAACAGATATCCTGTCTGTTTCCGAGGTAAGCATCACACCTCTCCATCCAGGTGAGACTTTTGTGATGCTTAAAACCGTTCGAGGCCAATACTGTTACCCTCTAAAATAGTCTAATAGTGTTTCCATATCGGGATTTGGGAGGCTATCTGTTTGACCAGTTACAGCATTTTGTGTAATATATCTAATTGCTGTAAACCATTGATTTTTGGGGAGTCGTCTAGTGGCAAGACGGCAGACTCTGGATCTGCTTACAGGGGTTCGAATCCTCTCTCCCCAGTAAATTTTCGCTTTCGCAAAAATTTGAGTAATTTGTAATTAGTAGTTTGTAATTGGGCGAGGACTTGAAAAGCTTTAATTACAATAAGGCGGAAATTTGCTCCCTAAGTACAAACTACACACACAAATTACAAAAATTATTTATGTTTGATTTCGAGAAACTTGATGTTTATAAAAAGGCAAAAGAATTAAACTCCTTGTCTGCCTGATTGTCTGTGCTTCCTTTTGTGTAAGCGATACATCTTATATTTCTTACATTAATATTCCCCGCGGAAATCTGAATATGCAGTTTCATTTTGTGTACTGTATTTGGTAAAATTAGCGGGCTATCAACCTTTACTAGTTATCAGTTATTAGTGAACTGTGAACATTTGTTTCTTTTGGTCCCATCGTCTAGTGGCCCAGGACGTAGCCCTCTCAAGGCTAAGAAACGGGTTCGAGTCCCGTTGGGACCGCCATTATTGTGATAAGCAATGAATATTGTTTTATATATTATTGAAGGTATCGCAACACGGAAAAGATATGTTGGGATTACCAATAATTTACAGAGAAGATTGCAGGAGCATAGGGATAAGTATTAATAAACGATCCCCTTAGAAATTGCAAATTTCTGGACAAGGGGACTGACGGGAGTAAATAAATGGCGAAGACATATAACATTGCTGTCATCCCCGGAGATTGTACGGGACCGGAAGTTGTTGCAGAAGGCGTCAAGGCCCTGGAGGCTGTCTCCCAAAAAGAAGGTTTCAAGGTCAAGACCGAATATTTAGACCTTGGTGGAGAGCGTTATTTGAAGACCGGCGAGACCCTGCCTGACAGCGTAATTTCCGAGCTTAAGGGATACGACGCCATTTATCTCGGCGCAATCGGACACCCCGAAGTGAAACCGGGGATACTTGAGAAGGGAATTCTACTGAGACTGCGCTTTGAACTTGATCAGTTCATCAACCTGAGACCTGTCAAGCTGTATCCCGGTGTTGAGTGCCCGTTGAAAGACAAGGGGCCCGAGCATATAGACTTTGTTGTAGTTAGAGAAAATACAGAGGGTCTTTATGCAGGTGCGGGCGGTGTACTCAAAAAGGGCACGCCGGATGAAGTGGCTGTGCAGGAGTCAATTAATACGAGAAAGGGTGTGGAAAGGTGCATTCGCTATGCATTTGAGTGCTGCAGAAAGAGAAAAAAAATGAACAAGCTCACCCTCTGCGGCAAGACAAATGTCCTTACGTTTGCATTTGATCTCTGGGAAAGGACCTTTTACGAGATAGCAAAGGAGTATACGGATATTAAAGCCGACTATGCTCATGTTGATGCAATAACAATGTGGTTCGTAAAGAATCCGGAATGGTTTGATGTCATTGTAACGGACAACATGTTCGGAGATATAATCACTGACCTCGGCGCCATGATCCAGGGCGGAATGGGGATTGCGGCAGGGGGAAATATAAATCCTCAAGGGGTTTCCATGTTCGAGCCGATTGGAGGTTCTGCGCCGAAATATACAGGCAAAAACATGATAAACCCTCTCGCCTCCATATGTGCGGCAGGAATGATGCTCCAGCATCTCGGGGAGGAAAGGGCAGCTCACGCTATAGAACAGGCTGTTATGCAGGTAACCAGGAAACATATAAAAAGCCTTTCAGCAGGACAGACGGGACACACAACAACCGAGATAGGGGATCTTGTTGTAAAATATTTACAGCAGGGATAAACACAGATAACACCTTGCACTATTGCAGGACTAATAAAGTAGAGAGGACGGGAAATTACAAGTTCCAAGCACCAAATAACAAACAAACTCAAAATTCCAATGACCGAAACAATCGTTTGTTTTGGCTATTGAGATTCTGGTCATTGGAGCTTATTTGAAATTTGTGATTTGTTATTTGGAATTTTAGATAGTTATTGCTACTCGCTACTTAAATAAAAGAGAAAAGGATGCTTAAGAAACAAGATAAATATAGTGTCGCTGTTGTCGGAGCAACCGGTGCAGTCGGGAATGAAATGGTTACAATCCTGGAGGAAAGAAAATTTCCCGTTGAAAGACTGCGGCTCTTTGCATCAGAGCGCTCAGAGGGTAAAACCATTGAATTCCGCAATAAGGCACTGCCCGTCGAAAAACTCGGGGAAAAGGTTTTTAAAGGCATAGATATCGCCCTGTTTTCAGCCGGGGCCGAGAGGAGCAGGCAGTTTGCTCCGAAAGCCGCCCGCGCCGGGTGTGTTGTTGTAGACAATTCAAGCGCGTGGAGGATGGATCCGAAGGTTCCGTTAGTTGTGCCTGAGGTTAATCCGCAGGACCTGAAATGGCATAAGGGAATAATTGCAAATCCTAATTGCTCAACGATCCAGATGGTTGCAGCCTTAAAGCCGATTCACGATGCTGCCAGGGTTAAAAGAATTGTCGTGACCACATTCCAGTCAGTGTCGGGAACAGGGAAAAAAGCCATGGACGAGCTGTTACACCAGACCGTTGATATACTTAACTTTAAAGACGCAAAGCCGGATGTCTATCCCTATCAGATTGCATTTAACTGTCTTCCACATATTGATACTTTTATGGAGGATGGCTACACAAAAGAAGAACACAAAATGGTAAATGAAACGAAAAAGATTATGGGCGACGATTCAGTACGGGTCACTGCTACGACAGTCAGGGTCCCCGTATTCAGGGGCCATGCAGAATCTGTCAATATCGAGACTGAAAAAAACCTCTCCGCTAACGAAGTGAGGGCTCTGCTTTCAGCTACCCCCGGTATTATTGTGTATGACTCCCCTGATAAAAATCTCTATCCTTTTCCTACGGATGCCGCTGGCAAAGATGAGGTCTATGTGGGAAGGATCAGGGAGGACAAAACTATTGAAAATGGCATAAATATATGGATTGTTTCTGACAATTTGAGAAAAGGCGCGGCACTTAATACCATTCAAATAGCAGAAACGCTGATTTCGCAGATTAAATAGCACGATGATACAGATACGACCGTAATAAACATCTGTGTCATCAGGGAAAATGGAATTTTACCATGGAGAAAGTTGATTTTATCCTCAGGGCAGACCATGTGCTGACAATGGAAGGCGACCTTGCCGATATTAGTGATGGAGCCATTGCAGTAACAGGCACGGAAATCACTGATGTGGGAAAGCATGCCTACATTTCAAAAAAATATACTTCAGAAAAAACAATCGAGGGTAAGGACAGGGTTATTATCCCTGGTTTGATAAATACACACACGCATGCAGCAATGGTTTATTTCAGAGGGCTGGCGGACGACCTGCCTTTACAGGAATGGCTTGAAAAGCATATGTGGCCCACCGAAATGAAATGGCTTTCCGGAGAATTTGTGGATGACGCTGTCGAGCTAGCCTGTCTTGAAATGCTGAAAGCCGGGATAACGACATACGCGGATATGTATTTTTTTGAAGACACGGCTGCCAGGAAGCTTGACAAAATAGGAATGAGAGGAGTGCTTGGTTCAGGCATAGTTGATTTTCCCTGGGAAGGTATTGCACAGTCCGCTGACGATTATTTCAGGAACGCTGAAAATCTTATCAACAATTGGAAAGGCAGCGAATTGATAACACCGTGTATAGCTCCGCATGCAACCTATACCTGCGGGCCGGACAATTATAAGCGGGCACGGGAAATGGCGGAAAAATTTGATGTTCCATTACATACACACCTTGCTGAAACGAAATTTGAGGTTTCAGAGATTCAAAAGCGTTACGGTAAGACACCGGTTGAATACCTGGAAAGCATCGGATTTCTTAGCAAGAGGCTCTTTGCCGCACACTGCGTATGGCTGACGGACAATGAGATAGAATTACTTGCAAAAAGAAATGTAGGCGTATCTCACTGTATTGAGAGCAACCTGAAGCTCGCTTCTGGTTTTTCGCCTGTTCCAAAGATGCTCAAGGCAGGAATAAAGGTCGGCCTCGGCACGGATAGTGCAGCCAGCAACAACGACCTGAACATACTGGGTGAACTGGCTACCGCTGCCAAGGTTCATAAAGCTGTCTCTGAAGATCCGACGGTTGTGGACAGCAAGACAGCTCTACTCATGGCTACAAAAAATGGCGCTGAAATTCTGCAACTTGGAGAAAAGATCGGTTCCATCAGAGCGGGCAAGAAAGCAGATTTGGTTGTCGCCAATCTTACGCGTCCCCACGTGACACCGATGTACGATGTCTATTCCCATATCGCTTACTGCATGAGGGCCTCGGATGTGGAAACGGTGATGGTCAACGGCAAGATCGCTGTTGACAGAGGAAACCTCGTAACAGCAGATGAAGAAGAGATATTGACTAAAGCCAAGGCCTGGAAGAAAAGGATTAAAGAAAACTAAAATTTTGAATTCCAAATTTCAAACGCCGACTGACAAATAAATTCCAAATCTCAAACATCAAATAACAAAAAAATTCTCGCAGAGGTCGGGACAATTTCTGAAAAGTTTAATAGTCTGAATGCACGTAAACGGCATGGATTTGGGATTTGTTTTTTGGTGCCGGGCTATTTGCTTTACAATATTGCCTTCATCGTATCTTCAAGACTCTTGGTATCTTCAACACCAAGGACTGTCACTTTCCCATCTATTCTCCTTATTAGGCCGGAAAGCACCCTTTTAGGCCCTACCTCAATAAACGTCTCAACTCCTTTCTCAACCATAATCTTTATAGAGTCTTCCCATAAGAGGGGGCTGTTC
>CAYFYW010000009.1:0-2672 GCA_964347425.1 uncultured Nitrospirales bacterium | reverse complement strand
GGGTAACTCACATCTTCACGGAAAATAACTTCAGCTCCTTCAGGTACCTCTGCCATTCTCAATACCGGGCCTGGAAGAGAGTTATTGAATCTCATAGATAAAAATCTTTTAATTTCCGGATGCATTATAAGCTTTACTCCAAAACCTTTTGCTATGCTTTCCATTGTAACATCATCGTGTGTGGGACCTACTCCTCCTGTTGTTAAAACATAATCGTACCTTCCAGAAAACCCGACAACTTCTCTACCGATGGCCTCTATTTCATCGGGTACCACGGATATTCGCCTCACCTCCACGCCGAGTGTTCTTAATTCAGACGCAAGATAAAAAGAGTTGGTATCTTGAACTTTGCCTGAAAGAATCTCATTGCCAATTATTATTATGCCCGCTGTCTTTGTCATGTTTTGATTGTTCTCCATTTGGAATAATGTAGCACAAACAAACTCATTATGTCCTGTAATTCCTTCCGACCGGCACACTACATGCACAAACGGTGCAGTCATAATTAGCTCAGCATCTCTAAAGACCGGGAAAACCAGCACGCAGCCAAATCACATTTACGTTAATTTTCAATTATTTCCTTTTAGATAAATGTATATTAAAAATGAATCATCCTCTATGTCACTACATCAATTTCTTGTTTAGTATTTTGATATTTGTCCCGATTTATCGGGATGTTGAGGATTTAGATATGTAGAATTTTATTTTCAACTTAAACCCCGTTAGAGAACTTAGCCCTCTAACGGTTTACGCTGTCGGTGGCTTTAAGCCATTGTCAGCTTCAAGCGATGTTGGTGGGGATTTCAACACATTCTTAAGATAACTTTTAACACCCCTCTTTTTGCTGCATACTTAAATGCCTTTATTCCGTCCTCCAGGGAAAATATCCTGCTGATGAGGGGGTAAACATCAACCTCTCCTGTCTGTATCGCCTTTATCGCAAGAGGGAATGGACCGCATCTGGAACCGATTAGAGTAATTTCATCGACTACAATACGGTTCAAGTCAACGGGTCTTTTTTTGGCAGTTGTTGTCTTAATAATAATCTTACCTTTTGGTTTTACAATTTTAAGGGCGGCCGCGATTCCAGCGGGAGAGCCTGTGCAGTCAATAACCGCATCGAACCCTTTCTCCTTAAAAGTTGAACTTAGTTTCGTTTTAATTCCTTTCTTTTTAATGATAGAGAGTTTCTCCCTGTGTTTACCAACAACAACAAGGTTGCAGCCGGTTAGAGACATTACCTGACCGACAAGGAGCCCCAGCTTCCCGTCACCAAGCACGCAAACCCTGTTATAGGGCATGATATCCACCTGCTGATTGATCTCAAATGCCGCTGCCAGCGGCTCAACGAATACCGCCTCCTCGTCTGAAACAGAATCCGGGAGCAAATAGAGGTTCCTGACAGGAAGAACCGCATATTCAGCAAATACCCCGTCTTTATTCAATATGCCCATAACAGAGCGAGAAAGACAGTGATTCTGTAACCGGTTTCTGCAATAAACACAGGTTCCGCAGCCAATATTTATTTCACCGACTGCCCGCTTCCCTATCATGTCCTTCTTCCTGTATCTCTCAACAACTCCTACGAACTCGTGTCCGGGTACACCACGAAACCCCATATAACCTTTTACTATCTCGATATCGGTATTACAGATACCCGCATGTGTTATTTTTATCAGGGCCTCATCGTATCCGGCGTGCGGAAGCGGATAGTTTGTCTGAAAACGTAGTTTTCCTCCCCTGAAAACGAGAGCTCGCAAAATCTCTCCTCATTCTAACGAAAGATATCCTTCTTTCGTATTTCGTGCTTCGGATTTCGGCAAAACACTACCTGTGCTTCTTAACCTGCTATTTCAACTTTTTTACGAAAGAGCCAAAGATATCACTGGGGAATATCGCAAATAAATCAATTAATTCAATATATTAGCAATTAAACTTAATTTTTTACTTTAAATGTTATATATTCTTCTCAGAACTCTTCGAAAGAGCTGCCTCTTTTGTTTTGTTCCCACCATTTCTGCCATTCTAACGTATCCAGGCCAAAATTTTCCCCTGTTATCTCTTCCAATGCGTCCAGCACACTGTCTCGCACCTCCTCACTCTCGTCCTTGAGAGATGCAATTAACGGTTCTACAACGAGGGGATCATTAATCATCCGCAATGCCCTTACTGCACTCACACGAACGTCCGGCTTGCCGTCTTGCAATACTTCTGACAATGGCTCTATCGCCAGGGGATCTTTAATCTTTCCCAGCGACCAGGCTGCATTCTTCCGGACATATGAATTTTTATCTTTCAGTGCCTCGATCAATGGTTCTATCGCCAGGGGGTCTTTAATACTCCCCAGCGCTTTTGCTGCATTCAGACGAACATATGGATTTTCATGATCCAGAGCTGCTGTCAGCAGTTCCACGGCCCCGGGATCCTTAACCTTTCTCAAAGCCTTTGCCGCATTCACCCGAATAATTCTATCGTCATTTTCTAAAGCCGCAAGCAGTTCCTGAACTGCTAGTACGCCCTTTCTCCCCAGAGCGTCAATTACATTAATCTGCATTGACCTTTCTTGAGCCCCCAGGGCTAATATCAGAGGCTCAACAGACCTTGGATCATTGACCTCTCCAAGTGCCCAGACAGCCCTCCTGCGAACTTCTAAATTGTCACTTTCCAGATTC
>CAYFYW010000008.1:0-1678 GCA_964347425.1 uncultured Nitrospirales bacterium | reverse complement strand
CCCTGAAATATATGACCTACGCTTTTATGCCTTTTATTAAATATCTGGGTATAGACTCCATTTAACTGTCTCATTCCTTTTGAAAGATTTCCATCAGGGGTCTCAATGATCAAATGATAGTGGTTATCCATAAGGCAATAGGTGTGGCATAACCAGTTATAGCGCTTATTTACTTGATCGAGGGTCTCGAGGAACTTCTTGCGGTCTTCGTCATCTTTAAAGATAGCTTTCAGTGCATTACCTCTTGAGGTTATATGATATACGGCGCCATGGTACTCTATTCTCAATGGTCTTGCCATAAGGTATTCTATCATATCATACTTTCTCGTGAATGTTGAAATACAAGACCTGACCCCATCTTGTAACTTTGAAATACAAGACCTGACCCCATCTTGTAACTCTTTGGGATGAACGGTAATGGGCATATTAATTTTTCTTAGTTAAAGCATTTTTTAGCCTTTTTGCAAAATTTTTTATAAAAGATGTAAAACTATCTTACATTTATTTTGTGCTTGTCAATAGGTGCTGCGTCTCCGATCGTGTTAGGTTTAATTGTTTTCCTTGCGTATTATTTTCTCCCAGAAGCAGTTTTACAGATGCCCGTTGTTCCCAGCTAAGGCCACCATGCGATCAAAGAGTATATATGACACTTTTTTGAAGGACGTGATCCTGTCCCAAACGAGATGTTCCACGTGGAACAATTGTATAACTAAATTTAAATAATTGACTATTTTTCAATGGCTGTGGTATCTTTTCCTCTAAATTATTATGAAATATAAATAAAGAGGATTCATCGGCTCAGCGAATTGGTTCTACGAGTCAGTGCTGAGGCGAATAGGGATCAGGAGCAAGAAATGCTTATCCTGGGTATAGACACCTCATGTGATGACACCGCAGCCTCGATAGTAGAGAACGGCACGCGGATAATTTCAAATATAGTGTCAAGTCAGAACGAAATCCACAGGAAATATGGTGGAATTGTACCTGAGCTTGCCTCGCGAAGACATATAGAAATGATATGGCCTGTTGTGGATGAGGCCTTAAAAAAAGCGGATTTAGGGCTCAAAAATATTTCGGCACTTGCTGTGTGCTATGGCCCGGGACTTATTGGTTCACTTCTTGTAGGGGTCTCTTTTGCAAAATCATTGGCATACGTACATAACATACCACTTGTTGCAGTGAATCACCTCGAAGGGCATATATTTTCGAGTTTTCTTGAAGATCCAAGGCCTGAATTCCCCTTTGCTGCTCTTGTTGTGTCAGGCGGCCATACAAGTATTTATCAGGTGGATGGATTTGGCCAGTATATCGAGCTGGGCAGAACAATGGACGATGCTGCTGGTGAGGCATTCGATAAGGTAGCAAAGCTCCTTAAGCTGGGCTATCCAGGAGGCCCTTTTATTGACGCCCTTTCTGAAAAGGGTGATCCAGAGGCGGTTCCCTTTCCAAGACCATGCAGTGACAAAGGTTTTGATTTTAGCTTTAGTGGCTTGAAAACTGCTGTATTAAACCACATCAAAAAAAATCCCCATTCAAAAAAAGAGGACATTGCAGCGAGTTTTCAATCAGCAGCAATAGATGTCCTTATAAATAAAACCATGGAAGCAGCAAAAAACAGAGGACTTCAGAGAATCGTGTTATCAGGCGGGGTTTCAGCCAACAGGGCATTCAGGGAATT
>CAYFYW010000007.1:0-4057 GCA_964347425.1 uncultured Nitrospirales bacterium | reverse complement strand
CACACAAGAAATACCGAAGAAAAGGCCATCATCTCCCAGAAAAGGAATAAAGTGAGGAAATCACCTGCAAAGGTCACCCCAAGAGAGCCTCCGACATAGTAAAATGCAGCAAGATGTTCTCCGTCGTTCTTTACACGAAGGGCAAACAGTACCCCTATGACGCCCATTATAGTGAATATGTACGCAAAGACCTTACTCAGTTTATCCACATTTGCAAAGGTTAATTTCCAGCCCAGGAACTCATAAATCCCATATGTACCATGAGGCATATTTACTACAGCGAAGAAGGCCGAGAGGGCAAGAAAGAGCATATAGCCCTGCTTTATCCTTCCTTTAAGCAGGGGTATCAGAAGCCCGCCTAAGAGGTAGAATACTGATGGATGTATAAACTCAATATTAAAAATTTCATTTATCATAATAATCCTCATCCTTCATGAGCCAACCGTGGCCTATCCATTTGGATAGCACAATAATCAATACACATGCGATAAAGCCGAAGAGGGACCAGAATCCAGGGATTGTGTCACCAAAAAAGTGGATCTCGTGTCGTGGAATAATAAAATCCACTACCACGAGCAAAACCAGCACCCCATAAGCGATTCTCTTTACTGTCTTTGTCCTGAGTACCTCCACAATTTCTACTAAATTCATCTTATGACCCCCTCAGCTAATCGAACTATAAAGTCAGGATAAAGGCCGAGTAAGACACTGCCTATTGCTGATAACATCAGAGGAACTACGACAAAGGGAATCTCTTTAATTTCTTCGTGTCCGTGATCCCCCGGGTTCCCAACGTGACCTTCCTCTATATGTTCCTTCTCAAAAAATGCCTTATATACAATCGGACCGAAATAGGCAGCATTCAGCAGCGAGCTGGCGAGAAGAACAATCAGTACGGTTATACTCTGTCTTTCTAACGAACCGACCACAAGGTACCATTTTGTAATAAAGCCGCTCACAGGAGGAACGCCTATCATGCTCAAGGATGCTATTGCAAATGCAGTCATTGTCCAGGGCATCTTCTTCGCAATCCCGCTGAGCTGGCTGATCTCAGTCCTGTGTGAAGATACATAAATAGATCCGGCGCAGAAAAACAGTGTGATTTTAGAAAACGCATGATTGGTTATGTGGATTATCCCGCCGATCATGCCGCTTGTGGTAAGCAGTGCCGCACCCAGAACAATATAAGAAAGCTGGCTGACCGTCGAAAATGCAAGACGTGCTTTTAAATTATCCCTGCTCAGGGCAATAACAGATGCCATTAATATGGTGAAAGATGTAAAAGTAAGAGTAAAAATATCCATGCCCAGATCTTTCATAAGCCCGGTTCCGAAAACAAAAAATATAACGCGCAGGACTGTAAAAACCCCGGTCTTGACCACAGCCACTGCGTGCAGGAGAGCACTAACAGGTGTAGGTGCTACCATCGCAGCCGGCAACCACCCATGAAAAGGCATGACAGCAGATTTTGCAAAACCGAAAAGAAATAGAACAAACACAATAGACAGCAAAACGGGATGAGCGGCCTGAACGGCTGATGGAAACATCCCGTTTTTTGCAAACTCCAGCGTCCCGGCATAGTTATATGTCAAAATAATTGCAGCTACCAGGAATGCCTTGGCCGCACCGAGCAGGTATATGGCATATTTTCTTCCTCCTGCCTTTGCCTCAGGGGTATCCTTATGTGCAACAAGAGGATATGTAATGATGGTAAGGCCCTCGTAAAACAGGAACATGGTAAAGAGGTTTGAAGAGAAAGCTACACCCATGGTAGTAGAAAGGGCAATTGCAAAGCAGGTAAAATATCTGGTTTGGGCATGTTCATTAAGAGTGCGCATATAGCCAATGGAGTAAAAGGATGTAAGAATCCAGAGGAATGAGGCACCGAGCGCAAACAGGATACCAAAGTTATCTACCTTGAACTTAATCTCAATCCCGGGCAGCAGACTGAAGAGTGTGTATTCTATTATTTTTCCGTCGAGAATGGTCGGGATCATCGAAACAACAATCATCAGTTTCAGAAACCCGGCGGCCACTGACCAGAATTCCCTGAGATTAGGCTTCTTTCCTGTCTTAATGATAAAAAGCGCCCCGACAGCAGAAACCAAAACCGCAAGCAGGGGTTTTATAGATACAATTGTTTCCATTTCAAATTAACCGTTTAAGCTGTATAAACCTTTCAAGCCGTTCAATCCCTCGACACATTCTGAACTATTTGAACTGATTAGACTTGTTTTGCATCACCATTTCATAATGTTTATTTCATCAATGTTTATAGTCGGCTTATTTCTAAATATTGCAATGATAAGTGCTAATCCAATTGCAACCTCTGCTGCAGCAACGGTAATTGTAAAAAACACCAGAATCTGTCCCCTCATATCCTGCATATAGTGACTGAAGGCAGCAAAGCTGATATTGACTGCATTAAGCATAAGTTCTATAGAAATGAGAAGCATTATTATGCTTCTTCTTATGAGAAAGCCAAATACACCGATGCTGAAAACTACAGCGCTCAGAACTAAATACCAGCTTATCGGAACCACTAAAACCTCCTGTGAAATCCCCCCTTCCCCCCTTTTAGGAAAGGGGCGAGGGGGGATTATTCGAGTTTCTTTTTTGCCAGTACCACTGCGCCTATAATAGCCACTAGCAGAACGAGCGAGGCTATCTCAAAAGGCAAAAGATATTCTATGTATAAAACTTTTCCAATAGTCATCATAGTGCCCTCTGATTGTATGAATTTCGCTGTATACGGTCCAAGTGGCGGAAGCACACGCATCTCACCAAGAATTAATACAAAAATGATAATAAAAACAGTCCCAACTGCCAGGCTTAAGGGCCATTCTCTCTGAAATTTCTTTTCGATTTCCTCTTTTTTTAGATTAAGTAACATGATGACAAAGAGGTACAACACGAGGATCGCCCCCGCGTATATAATTATCTGTACAGCTGCCAGAAACTCTGCGTTTAAGAAAAGATAGAGGGCTGCTATGTGAACGAAAAGGATTAACATCCATAAAATGCTATGGACAAGGTTTTTCCTTGTGATCAGAATAATTGAACTGACGGTAATCATAACGGCAAAATACAAAAAAAAGATCTGTGATGAGGTCATAGAGTTGCCCCGACACTTGTTCGCGTTGTGCTGGGAAGAGCTAAATCCTCAGATTTCGGTTTCCAGAATTTCTCAAAATACTCTTCCCCTTTTTTTCCTGACATATATTTATCCCAGTTTTCCAACAGCCGCTCTTTTGTATAATAAAAAGACTCCCTTGAGTAATCCGAATATTCAAAGTGTTCTGTAAGTACCACAGCCCCATAAGGACATGCCTCTACACAGAAGGCGCAAAAAACGCATTTCAAGACGTCTATCTCATATCTATCAACAACTTTTTTATGGTCTTCTCCCTCACTCGTGTAAATGTATATGCATCGTGAAGGACACATCGCCGCACAAAGGCCGCAGCCAACACATTTCTCCTTTCCGGTTTCAGCATCCCTTACAAGGGCGTGAAGTCCCCTTGAACCGGGGAAAGGCTCTCTTTTTTCTTTAGGGTATTGCCTTGTGACCGAATGAGCAAAAAAATGCTTAAGCGTCAGGGCAAGGCCCTTAAGTATCTCAATAAAAAATACCTGTTTAATAAACTTTTTAAAGGTCATAACTTTCTTCTGCGATACATAATTCAAAATCTCGGTTAGGGTTAAGGTTACGATGCCCGTTTCGTCTAACGGTTACGTTTTTCGGCTTTTTCACGTTACCGTTATACATAACCGATACGGGCCCTGTACCAGTATCGGTACGGGGCGGACTTCCTAACCCTTTACCTTCTCTTTACACGCATCCTGTTTTTCATAATATCTTCACCAATCCCGTCAGCACTATATTCGCCAGAGCCAATGGAATGAAGAGCTTCCAGCCGAGGCCCATAAGCTGGTCGTATCGGTATCTGGGAAGCGTTGCCCTTAGAAGCGAAAGTTCAAACATGGGGAGATGAGATCTATTTCAGCATTCCTGTTGATGTAACCGAAGAAAATGCCAAAGAAGTAGTTGAATTAG
>CAYFYW010000006.1:0-7687 GCA_964347425.1 uncultured Nitrospirales bacterium | reverse complement strand
AGATAGTTCCTTCTGTCAGATATTCCGAGCTCAGCGCATATCTTGAGCCTCTGGGCCTCACCTCCTGAAAGGGTGGTGGCTGGTTGACCGAGCCTGAGGTATCCAAGTCCCACAGAGGTCATGAGCTGAAATTTTTTTGTGAGTGAGGAAACATCCTGGAAAAATGTAAAAGCCTCATCAATTGTCAATTCAAGAACGTCGTGGATGTTTTTCCCGTGATAGGTAACGGTTAAGACCTCTGGTTTATATCTCTTTCCTCCGCACTCTTCGCACTTGATGTACAGGTTTTCAAAGAAATACATTTCGAGTCTTTGAAAACCTTCTCCCCTGCATGCATCGCAGCGGCCGCCTTCTGTATTAAATGAAAAATATCCGGGTCCATAGCCGAGATTTTTTGCGTTAGCCTGTTCTGAAAAGATTCTCCTTATAGGGTCAAATGCCTTGATATACGTGACAGGGTTGGAGCGCGGACTCTTTCCGATGGGGCGCTGGTCTATCATTCTGATTCCTCTCAGATATTCAAGCCCCTCAATAGCCTTGAAAGGCAAAGGATCCACCAGTTCAATTTTTAATGCCTTTGCTACGGCCCTATAAAGCGTATCCTTTAATAAAGTGCTTTTGCCCGAGCCAGAAACTCCTGCAATACAGATCAGGGTCTGGAGCGGAAAGCTTGTATCTATATGCTTGAGATTATGTCCAAAGGCTCCCTGTATTGAGAGCATCTTGCCGCTGCCTTTTCTTCTGAGTTTGGGTATTGGAATTGATACCACATTGTTCAGGTGATTCGCGGTGAGGGTATTGGATTTGAGGAAATCTTTTTTCCACCCGGAAAACAGGAGATTTCCCCCGTTTCTGCCTCCTCCGGGACCGAGTTCCACAACCCAGTCAGAAGATGCGATGACGGTCTTGTCGTGTTCAACTGTAATAATGGTGTTCCCCAGGCCGGCGAGTTCCCTTATAATCTCTGTAATCCTGCCTACATCTCTTGGGTGAAGCCCCACTGTAGGCTCATCCAGAACATAAAGGGTTCCAGTGAGTTTTGAAGCGAGCTGATTTGCGAGGTTAATCCTCTGGGACTCACCGCCAGAGAGAGTTTTAGACTGTCTGTCAAGGGTCAGATACCCCAGCTCCACCCTCAGAAGAAAGCCGAGTTTCAGGTCTATTTGCCTGAGTATCTCTGATGACATCTCCTGTTCATGTTCCGTAAGGACGAGATTTAAAAAAAAGGTGCTTAGTTGTGATATGGACATGCCTGTGAGCTGTGCAATGTTAAAACCTCCTATGGTAAAGCCGCGTGATTCAGGACGAAGTCTGCTGCCGTTGCAACTGTTGCATGTCACCGCTTTTCGGTACCTGCTCAAAAATACTCTCACATGGAGCTTATACCGCCTGTTTTCCAGTTCTTCGAAAAAGTCATTTAACCCATAGAAATCTCTGTTTCCCCTGAAAAGGAGTTTCTTTGTCTCTTTGGAAAGGTTCTTGTAGGGGACATTGAGTTTAATTCCCCTGGACTTTGCAGCCTTGGCAAACTGTCTGTACCACCACTTATATGCCGGTTTGCTCCACGGTTCTACAGCGCCTTTTTCAAGTGAGATGTCCTGGTCAGGGATAATGGTATCCTCTGAATATTCAAGTATATTGCCAAACCCTTTGCAATCGGGGCACGCGCCAAGCGGATGATTGAACGAGAAAAGAAGCGGCTGGGGTTTTGCCATCTCTACATTACAGATATGGCATTTTAATTCCGAGGAAAAGACGAGAGTTTTCTCTTCTTCTGGTAAAGCGCTAACGAATGTGACGTTCACACTGTTGTTCCCGAATTCCCATGCGGTCTCAATGGAATCGGAAAGGCGAGGATCGTCTCTTATAATGAGCCTGTCAAGGATAACTTCATATTGCAGACCATGTTTGGTCAACCCTTTTACTCCTTTTTCCCTGTACCTGTGGAACCCTTTTTTCTGGAGGTCTTCCGGAGTTGCATCTGTATAAAAGATTATTAAGGCCTTTTCACCGGGGTGTTTTTCCACGAGCTCGTTAGCTACAGAAGAGGGTGTCCATGCCTGTAATACACGGCCGCATTTCGGGCAGTGGGGTTTTGCTATGTTTGAATAGAGGAGCCTCAGGTAATCATAAATTTCCGTTAATGTGCCGACTGTTGAACGCGAGCCTTTTACGGGATTTCGCTGTTCAAGGGCAATTGCGGGTCTAATATTGCGAATTTTATCAACGTCCGGACGGTCGATCTTTTCGAGGAAAAGCCGTGCATATGTAGAGAGGGATTCTATAAACCGCCACTGGCCTTCGGCAAAGATCGTATCAAAGGCTAAAGAAGACTTGCCCGAGCCGGACACTCCTGTAACAACAATGACCTTATTATGGGGAAGGGTAAGGTTAATGTTCTTGAGGTTATTCTGTTTTGCACCTTCTATAATGAGCCTATCTACGGACATCCGAATATTTTAACAGTTTCTTTTAGGGGTTTGGAATATGGTGAGATTTGCTATAATCCAGTATTCGAAAAATGCATTGAAAATTTATCATTGTAAAATTAACATTTAAAAATTTGAGATGCCAAATGATAATTGTGAACTTAAAAAGGAAGGGATGATATGGTATTCGGCAAGTATTTCTCAATACAGACCAGGGGGTATTCTGATATTAAGGATATTACGAACGCGGTTCAGGACATTATTTCGAAATCCGGGATAAAAAACGGATTGGTCAATATCTTTGCAGTTGGTTCCACAGCATCGATTACCACGATAGAATATGAACCTGCCCTTGTCGAGGATGTAAAGGAGCATCTGGAGAAGTTTGTTCCCAGAACTTTGCACAGCCGGCATTCTCAGACATGGGGAGATGACAACGGATTCTCTCATATACGGGCGACTTTCATGGGGCCGGGACTTACAATACCCGTATCAGAGGGTAACATTGTTTTGGGGACCTGGCAGCAGGTTGTGGTGATTGACCATGACAACCGTTCCCGCTCGAGAAAGATATTTGTCCAGGTTATGGGGGAATAAGTAAAAGTTCAAGCCGTTCATCCTGACGCTTCGTGAGAAACGGTTTAAACGATTTTTGTTTCAAAATGAAACCTAAAAAACCTTTTGTACCGGCTGAAAGGCAGAAGACTATCCGTCAGGATATAAGCTCTGTGCTTAAAGAGCAGACTCTCTCTGCTCAGGAGATATCAGCTCATGTTCGTATTCCTGAGAAAGAAGTGTATGCACACCTTGAACATATTCAAAAGACAATGAATAAAAAAGAGTACAAGCTCATTATCTCACCTGCTGAATGCAAAAAATGCGGTTTTGTGTTCAGAAAAAGGGTCAGGTTTAAGAAACCGGGCAAATGTCCTGTTTGCCACGGTGAGCTAATTCAGGAACCGCTTTTTTCCATCAGATAGCAGGCCCGAAACCTTCAAAAATCAAATTTTATACAGATTCAACTCTCTGAAAATTAAAGTTTTTTCCGGTTTTTTCCGATTTGAAGTAAGCAACCCCTGAAAAAGATGCGATGGGGTGCAGTGGTTCGAGTATAAAGGGTGATTGGAAGTTTTGCTAAACCAACTATAATGAGGCATTTATCTTTATCAAATCGTATGATCCGCTACACCGGGATCGGAACATTGGTAGTCCTCATTGCTGTGATGAGTATCGTGGGGATCTTCAGTGGCTTCCAGATGGAAAAGGATTTCCACTCCATAGAGACAGTGCATCGGGTACAGCTCAGTTATGTGGACAGCCTTCTGGGAAAATTCGTTGAGGTCCAGGGGCTTCTTGCCAGATTCGTCATCGAGGATCAGACCGATGCTGATCCACTTCTCAAGAGAGTCGATTCCCTTGAAAAGAATTCAGAGTCCCTTGTCTCAGTCTTTCATCGTGAGGAACACCGGAAGTTGATGAAACAGATTAATCTGAAATTAAAAGAATACAGGTCTGCGATGGTGGCCTACTCCCGGGAACTTCAAGTCCAAAGGACCTTCGAAGCGGTCCGCACCCGGGAAAGAACTCTCCTGGAAATCGAGAACGAATTCCGTGCCGCAATTACACAGTTAAAAGACAGTATCCGTGAGGAAATCAGTCTTCATATGACATCCATTATAAGGCAAAGTAGGGAAACAGAGACGTTGAATGTCATCTTAGGCCTCATTGGAATCTTTTCAGGACTCACAGTGGCGTTTCTGCTCAAGAGGACCCTGTCAGGACCAATAAAGGAACTCGACCATGCTTTAAATGCTGCAGCAGGGGGTGACCTGAAACAAAGAGTCCACGTTGAAACAGATGATGAAATAGGACAATTGGCATATTCTTTCAATAAAATGGCCGATGCCTTAAAGAAGTGGACCGCTGAACTTTTGGAGTCGAACAAGTCCCTGGAAAAGGAAATCACCGAGCACAAGCGGGCAGGGGAGGCACTGAGAAAGAACCGGGAATCAATGAAAAAAGACAGGGATAATCTTCGTTCTGCCCTCGATATTTTTTCTGAAATAATTAAAGAGGTAGAAAAGAAAAAGGGTTTTGGTGTCTGCTGTTTTAATCCTGTTGCCAATCCGAATGTTCCGGTATGCTGGGAAATGAAAAACTGCAGCTACAGGGAATGCCCTGTATACGGCCGGAAAAATGTAAGATGCTGGCAGATAGCAGGTACACACTGCGGCGGTGAGGTACAGGGGAAGTTTGCAAAGAAATTTGGTGCTTGCGAAAAATGTGAGGTTTATCAAGAGACCATTAAAGATCCGAAGTACGAGATATGCGAGACATTCAACAATATGATGCATATGTTAGAGATTACACAAAGGGAGTTGATAAAGGCTCAACATAGTGCAGAAGAGGCGAGTAAATTTAAATCTGAATTTCTTGCAAATATGAGTCATGAAATTCGTACTCCAATAAATGCGATCATGGGGATGACAGCCCTGGCAATGGGTTCAAACAGCACTGCAGAGCAACGTGATTGTCTGGAAACTGTTCAAAAAAGTGCATACGCCTTACTTGATATAATTAATGATATCCTTGATTTTTCCAAGGTTGAATCTGGCAAATTATCCATTGATATAATAGATTTCAATTTGCGGCTGACCATCGAAGAAGTTGTTGAGACACTCGCACATCAAATCACAGAGAAGGGGTTAGAGCCAGCCTGTTTGGTTTATCATGATGTCCCCTCCTTACTCAGGGGAGACCCGTCCAGGATTCGTCAGGTTTTGTTAAATCTCGGCAGCAATGCGATCAAGTTTACCGATAAAGGAGAAGTTGTGTTCATGGCTGAGTTGAAGGAGGAAACAGATGATAAAGCAAAGGTACTGTTCTCTGTTACCGATACAGGGATAGGCATACCAGAGGATAAGCAGGGGATTATATTTGATGAGTTTACCCAGGTTGATGGTTCAACTACGCGTATGCATGGCGGTACAGGACTGGGGTTGTCCATATCAAAGAAACTGGTCGGAATGATGGGCGGTGAGATCGGGGTTGAGAGCGAACAGGGTAAGGGCAGCAGATTCTGGTTTTCCCTGACATTTGACAAACAGAAGAAAGGCGAAGAGATCATCATGGAAAAGGGGTCTCCTGATATAGAGGGCGTGAAGGTACTTGTCGTTGATAACAACAGGACTAACAGAACAATCCTTGAAAAGATGCTTGGGGGTTTTGGCTGCAGGGTTGAATCTGCTGGAAGCGGGGCCGAGGCTGTTAAAACTCTAAAAAGCGCCGTGAATTCAGGAGAACCTTTCAATGTCGCACTGGTTGACATGATAATGCCGGGTATGGACGGTAAACATACCACAGTTATTATCAAAAATACTTTGGAAATCAGAGATACTTCGGTAATAATACTGACTTCCTTTGGCAATCGCGGGGATGTTTCGGACTTGCGCAATATTGGTTGCGCCGGATACCTTGTTAAGCCTGTTAAGCAGAAATTGTTACTGGATGTCATCACTACGGTTGTTAGTGAGAGGGGTAAAGAGAAAAGCGGGTTATCCAGTAATGTTGTTACACGACACAGTATAACCGAGAGGAAGTTTCAGGAAGCCCGTATCCTTCTGGTAGATGACAACGAGGTAAACCAGAGGATGACATCTGCAATACTTAGGAAGGCGGGATACACTGTTGATGTTGCAGACAACGGCCGTCTCGCGGTTGAAGCGGCAGATAAAAATAACTATGACCTTATTTTTATGGACATACAGATGCCTGAAATGGACGGTTATGAGGCTACCAAGGCGATCCGTGCAAAAGAAGGGGACAGACACCATGCGGTCATTATTGCGATGACTGCGTATACAATACGGGGAGACCGCGAGTCCTGTCTTGCAGCAGGTATGGACGACTATTTAGCAAAACCGATAGAGGTGCAGGAGATGTTTAATAAAATTAAGAAATGGATAAAATCAAAAATAGAGGAGTCGTCTTTAGAAACTGAGGGCGCTCACTCGACAACCTGTACTCCCGAAGTTGCGGTGACCCCCGGCTCAGACTCGCTCCGTAAGAATGCAGATGAAGAATACCCCGTAGAAATGAGGAGCGCCATGTCGAGGTTTGGCAATGATAGAGAATTCTTTAAAGATCTGGGTAAGGAATTTCTGAATTATGTACCAGAACAGATAAGGAACCTCGAGGAAGCGGTAAAGTCGGAGGATACTGCCTTGGTGCAGAAAAACGCCCACAGCATTAAAGGGGCAGCAGGCAATTTAAGTGCAAATAAGGTGGCTTCTGTAGCAGTAGTTATAGAAAACATGGGGCGCCAGGGAGATATTTCAGAGGTTTCATCTCTTATAGAGGATTTAAAATCAGAGATTTCATGTTTAGAACAATTTGTAGAAAATTTGTAACTATATAGCCACGAATTAACACTAAAAGACATGAAGAACAAGTACAAAAATTAGACAGGGTATGGAGGATGAAACAGGACAGGTAATAAAAGATCCTGTTGATCTCGATTAAAATTGGTGCGGATTTATGTTAATTAGTGGCTGAACAGTTACAGCAGAGGAGAATATGAAGATTTTAATTGTCGAAGACGACGTTATATCCCGGCGGCTTCTTCAGAAGATACTTGAAGAATGGGGGCATGAGGTTATAACGGCAGAAAACGGCCAGGAGGCGTGGGATTTTATTAAGAAGGAGGAATTCAAGTTTATTATCGCTGACTGGATCATGCCTGTTATGGATGGAATAAAGTTATGTCGTAAAGTTCGCGAGTCAAAAAGCTCAGGATATGTTTTTTTTATCCTCCTTACGGGTAAGGATAAAAAAGATGAAATAATTGAGGGATTGAATGCCGGCGCTGATGACTATGTTACAAAACCGTTTGATCGTGAAGAACTCAAGGTCAGGCTGAGGGCAGGAAAGCGCATCTTAAAACTTGAAAAAGAACTTCTTAGAAAAAACCAGGAATTACTTAAATTAAATGCCAGACTTGGAGAAATTGCATTGATAGACCCCTTAATGAAAATTGGCAATCGCCGGAGTTTTTATGATTTTATAAAAAAGGTACATCACCGCGCATGTAGATATATGCAAACTTACGGTTTAATCATATGCGATATAGACAATTTTAAATCTTATAACGATACGTACGGCCACCTTGAAGGTGACCGTATTCTAAAAACGGTTGCAGACACTGTCAAGCGTTCTCTTAGATTGTCAGATGATGTCTTCAGATACGGAGGCGAAGAGAT
>CAYFYW010000005.1:0-4206 GCA_964347425.1 uncultured Nitrospirales bacterium | reverse complement strand
ATTATAAAGACTATAGGTTTTCAGTTAAGAAATCTGCTTGTACATAAAAAAAACCTATCTCCCAGTGCAAGAAATCTAACAGCAGATTTGCGCGTATTGCTCGAGCGGGGGGTTGACATACTCCTTGTTTATAGCGAAGGGGGTACGACTTTGGAGTACTTCCGTCTGACCCTCGGTGATGAGATTCATAAGTTGAGTTCATATGGAAAGATGAGGGTAGAGATTGTTGAACAGGCTGATCAAAAATTTACACTGCTATGGAGTCAGGAACACCTTCTTGATTTATTGTCTAATTGGGTAAATTCATTGCATAGGCCTGGTACTATAAGTAGAGATTTTAGCGTTGATAGCAAAAGCTTCCACCATGGAAGATTACTAAACCGAGAGATGTAGGGAACATTCAAAAACCTATCTGCGGATGTTTTAGGAATTTTTTTACACTGGCACTATTGAACAATCTGATCTATTTTTCTCTACCCCTAACTCATTTATTCACATTAATTTATACTGCTTTTGTGCTCTGTTTATTTCCACAGGGACATATTTTACTGTCAAAGCTGTTATGCTCATGACGAACTATAGCTTAAATTAAGTAACAACGAAATTTGGGAACCTTTAAAAACTTTGAATATCTTATTATCAGGGGGTCTCCATTAGGTGAAAGGCATTATCGGAAAAATCATGTTGCTCATATTATCTATTTTCATCGCCTCATTTATAATAGACAGAGGTCTTACCTTGTTAGGGTTTTCCACGGAATCTCCACCTCAATATGCCCATCCCCCAAATTTCAAGGAATTAAGAAAAAATTTCGAATTTGAATATCATTTTCAAACGAATAGTAAGGGCTTAAGGTACAAAGAAATCCCACTTAAAAAACCCAAGGGTACCCATCGAATTTTTGTTGTCGGAGATTCAATTACTGAAGGTTGGGGCGTTAATGACAATCAAAGGTTCACCTCATTCCTTGAGAATCATTTCAAGGAACAGAATCAACGAATATCTTTCATCAATGGGGGCCTGTCTGGAACAGGGCCGTTACAGTTCGGACGGCTGTTCTACAACGTTGGTCTGAGATACTATGATCTAGATGGTCTGCTTATTTGTCTTTTTCCAAACGATGTAATTGAAACACCTGAATCAGCCAAACCAGTAGACCTTTATCTACCTTTAACTACGCAATATAATGAAGTAAGGAGGGTGGTTCACGCACTTTGGCCGCGCACGTACACTTTAGCGGACATTTTTCTGAGGCAATACAGGACTCGACAAAAGACGAATGCCTCTGATTTTGTGAAAAAGGCTTCTGAGAAAGCATTACGCAGAGGTATCGCCCAGGAGAGAATAGAAGAATGGAAGGCAAGGTTGCCAAGGCATTTAGTGGATGCTGTAAAAAGGGGAGAATACAATGGCTCAATTTTAATTTTTGGACTGATAGCACCCGAATATTGGACTGATTCCTTGGATATCGATAGTAAAAAAGCTGAAGCAAAATGGCAAGCGATGGTCAATATCCTTTCAGAAATGACCAATCAAGGCCGTAAAAACGAGTTGGACATTGGTATTGTATTTATCCCTGCTCCTGTTCAATACTACCCTTTTTTTCATGAGGACTCTGATCCATGGGTACAGGTTGGCGTTCATATCAGGTCCGAATGGCTTACAGCAAAGTCTGAGCTTCAGAAACGTCTGGAAATTTGGACTAAGGAAATTGACTTACCCTTTCTCGATTTGACACCCGTCCTTAGGCAAGCAGCACAGTCAAACCCTAATTTAAACTGGAAACTTGATGGACACTTTACTCCTGAAGGACACCGTTTCGTCGGTCAAGAGATAGCACAATGGCTTGAAGACGAAGACATGCTCTCCTTCATAAAAAAAAATTGAAAAGATACAATTTATTCAACTAATGATTAGATGTGAGAAATTGTTTCACGAATAAGTGGATAGTCAAACATGATGGTAAAATGAATGAATAATCACAAGGTTTATCCACTCATCAAACGGATCAAAAGGTGGTAATATAAAATGAAAGTTTCTCTTATTTCTCTGATTGGATTTTATGGTTCCCTCGGTTTAAGATATATTTCTTCTTCTTTAAGACAAGCGGGACACAATACTGAAATGATATTTCTGAATCTGTATGAGCAATTTAATCCTGATTTACTTTTTTCTACCAGAATATTGCAAGAATTAACCGAATTAGTTAAAGAATCAGATCTTATTGCAGTTTCATGTATGTCCGCTGAGTTTAATAAGTCTATTCAAGTGATTAATTATCTTAAGAAATTAAATAAACCTATAATATGGGGTGGCATCCATGCAACAAGTTGCCCGGATGAATGCATAAAATATGCAGATATAGTATGCATTGGTGAAGGAGAAGAGGCTATTTGCGAACTCTTGGCAACTATGGAGAGAGGATCAGATTTCATTAATACCAAGAATTTTTGGTTCAGAGAAAATGGACAAGTTATAAAAAATCCTGTTAGGCCTTTAATTCAAAATTTGGATTCTTTACCTTCTCCAGACTACGATTCAAATACACATTATATTCTAAACGGAGGAGCATTAATCAAGGCAAATGGAGTTTATAAAAATACAATCACCAGGATACTGATCCATACAATAAGGGGATGTCCATTTAATTGCAGCTATTGCTGCAATTCATACTTGAAACAACTATATTTAAATAAAGGCAAATATACAAGAAAAATGAGCACAGAAGCTATTATTGAAGAATTACAGCACTATAAAGATAAATTTCCCAACTTGAAAGCGGTTTGGTTTACTGATGACGATATGCTTTTCAGAACTATTAAAGAGTTAAAATTCTTGACAACAGAATATAAAGAAAAGATTGGTTTACCGTTCATGTGTTATGTAAATCCCGCTACTGTTACTGAAGAGAAGTTTGAGTTACTTGTAAATGCAGGATTATATAGAGCTGAAGTGGGGGTCCAGACAGGAAGTGAAGATATAAGTAAAAATCTTTATAATCGCAATATTTCCAAAACGAAAGTTATAAAAGCAGCCCAATTATTAAACAAATACAAAATGAAAATGGGTTTACCATATTACCATATAATGTATCAAAACCCTTATGAAACAGAGAAAGATCTAATCAAAACAATAGCGTTATTGAAAGAATTACCCCCACCCTTTTTTTTGCAATGTTTTCCTATACAGTTTTTCCCAACATCGACGTTATATGAAAAGGCGAAATGCGATGCAATATTAAAAGATAATATTTTTGTAAATTATCATGATGACAAAAAAGCTTTCGAATTGAACAATAAAGAGAAATATTTAAATTTCTTGGTTTATTTAATGAGTGGAACCGTGACATCTCGCAGCATAGGTCGTATACCTAGAGTTCTAATTCCAATCTTAACAAACAGAAAGACAATAAATTATTTTAAGAGACATGAGCGAGAAGTAACGTCTTTAATAAATGATTATTTCAATATAGAAACTTTCCATCTGCAAAAATTGAGAAGAAAAATGAGAAAATATAAGATAGTTGGTAAATTGGCTCTCAATTGTATCTCTTCAGACCTCAGGCAAGGACAAAAGGGGGCACCCATTAAGGGGAACCCTGTCAAGAGGAAATACCTGTCCATCCAAAAAAACTAAGATTTTTGCAGGGTGACATCCCGACGCCATTTCGGGTTCCTTGACTCCCTCTCTCCATCCGTTAGGGTCCTTGTCTTTAGTTTGGGGTCATTCACTGATCCGCACCAGTCACCCATGGGGATTTACGTTCTTTGTTTCGAACCTTTGTCTGCCCTCACAGACCCAGAAAACCGTCGGTTCCATGCCGCGTCCAAATGGTTTTTCACAGACCTTATCGTTGTTAGCCAACCCCTTTGGTGGTTCACGACATGGGTAGTAAAGATGCCGCTAACTTTACATGCTCGGTGGAACGATTACCAATAAGGTCTGGTGGTTCTTGCCAACCCCTCAGTCAGGTTCACCGTTCCACCAGTCCTTTATCGAAACAACTTTTCCGGTTTGAACGGAACTTGATCCCTCATGATATAGTAAGCCGCCCTGGCCAGTTTGTGTGAAAGGGCGTTGTGGGCAACCATGAAGTTGGTCTTCTGCATTTTCCGGTTATAGTAAGCTCGTGCCTGCAGATGATAACGCCGTGCCAGCTCAGCTGCCTCAGAGAAGGCCCAGGCCAGGTATTTGTTGCCGCTCTTT
>CAYFYW010000004.1:0-4559 GCA_964347425.1 uncultured Nitrospirales bacterium | reverse complement strand
TGCCGCCGGAGCAGAGAGAAATGATGGAAAAAACCATGAAGGGCAGAATGTCGGTGAAGCCCGCAAAGACTATATACAAGAAGACGGCATCGGGTATAAAACTAGACAGGTGGATATGTGACAAGTACGAGGTGTTTTTGAACGGCAAGAAAAAGATGGAGATGTGGACGACCGACTGGAAAAAACTTGGGCTGAAGGCTGATGACCTGAAAGTGATGAAAGGTCTCAACGAGTTCTTCAGGGAATTCAGCGGGGGCAGGGAGTCTTTTTTTCAGGTAGGTTCCGGAGACAAGGGTGGGGAGCAGGATTATTCCGGCGTTCCCGTTAAGATGGTATCCTATTCCCCGTTTGGAAATGTCAAAATTGAGACTGAACTTAAAGAGATCAAAAGGGAGGATTTTGATCCGTCACTCTTTGAATTGCCGAAGGGACTAAAAAAAATTCCGTATCTGGGTATAAGGTAATGTCAATTGCCTCTGATTCTTGAGTCTTGACATAGGGATCAGTGACATACGGGTCCGGAACATACCGGGGCAACTAACAGTCACATAAGGAATTATTTAAAGGGACCAGTTATGCAGCGGTGGTAAAGACATATAAAAAATTCAGATAAGAGATGAGACAGGATGAAAAAGATATGCAGTTAATTGCCCTGCTTTCCGGCGAGCTCGGTGAAGATTATATCTTCATTGAGAGCGAAAAAGAACATGTAGAACATTTTTGCAAAGAATTAAATCAACAGATACCTTTTCATCTTTATGAAGTTGAATTTTTTAAAGAAGGAAAAGTTAAGACAGCCAGGGCAAACTTTTGCGAACACTGCAATCAGGTTTTTATTTACAAGCCCGACAAATAATCTCTTTGTTCTTTTCTATTCTTTAAATTTAAAGCCATAATTACCCTATTTGTTTCTTCCTGTTATTGTGATTTTTATATCTGATATAATGAGGTAGATTACAATCTTTTATCAATGATAATAAGATTAGTCAGAAAATTCCTTATCATTATTCTGGTTCTGCTCTCTTCCTCCCAGTGTACAATTAAACCTTCTCACTCACCAGAAAATAGCATTCAGTTTCTCTTGCTTGGTGATCAGGGGGCCGAAGGACAATCTCAAAAATTAGTTGCCCAAGCAATGGCCCAGAAGGCTCTTGTAGATCCAGTTCAGTTTGTCATATTGTTGGGAGACAATTTCTATCCTGCCGGGGTTAAATCTATCGATGATCCCCAGTGGAGTGATAAGTTTGAAAACATGTACTCTTCCCCATCTCTTCAGGTTCCTTTCTATGCTGTTTTGGGTAACCATGATTATTATGGCAATACTCTTGCTCAAGTTCACTACACCCAAAAGAGCTCTCGATGGAATATGCAAGATGAATATTACACATTCTCTCTAATGATAGACAATTCAACTCAGGTTCAATTTTTCGCACTTGATACAATGCTTATAGCTTATAACAACCCAAGCACTCCCCAGCAAGTCCGTTGGTTGGAAAGAGAACTCCGGAAATCTCAGGCGCACTGGAAAATCGTTTATGGTCACCACCATATTTACTCTTATGGGGACTATGGAACGAACAAGACTCTGAGAAAAATCTTAGAGCCTATTTTTAAAAAAAATAATGTTGACATTTACATGAGTGGACATGATCATACACAGCAATTAATACAATCAGATTCAGGAATTTTTTACATAATAAGCGGTACAGGTTCTTCGCCTCAGTATTTTCAGCAAGGAGAAAACATATTGTTTGTCTCACCAAAACCTGGATTCGCCTGGCTAAAGCTATCAAGAAACAAATTAATTGCCCAGTTTATCACAACTGATGGCGAAATCGAATATGAATACACGATTAAAAAAATCCAGTGGTAAACCTGTAAGAAAGGATGAGGTTTTAAACCGCCTCTGGCAGAGGTATTGAAATTTTCTGTATCTATATTTCGGGTATATGGGGACCTTAGCAGATATACCACTTGGTGTATAATAGTAAAAACCTGAATTGTCTAATCCGGAGTGATCTTTTGATGCACAAACAAAAAGTCCGATATTATCTTGATGAAAAAAAGCGTTTTGTTATTGAAAACTATAACTGGTCTAAACCATTTTCCAACTTCTTCCCGGGAATAGGGGGGAAATGGGGAATTCCATTATGGGTTTTTTATGTCAACAGGGCTCAGGGGATATCGAGCATGGGGATAAGAGATAAGGACAACGCAATAATGGAATTCTTTTCCTTTAACAAAGCATGCCAGATGGTGTGTAATCAGGGATTCAATACCTTTTTAAAGATGGGTGATAATCTTTACGAACCTTTCAGACAGTCAAAGGAAAAGGAAATATCCCAGAAAATGATCATCTCTGCCTGGGAACTGGGATTAAGCGAGATAAATAATGCTTTAGGTATTCAGATAATTGTGGAATATTTCCCACTCGTGAACCTGCCGGTGGCAGGCCTTGTAAGAAAGGTGAGAATCCAAAACCTGAAAAAGAAATCAATAAAAATGGAGTTGATCGACGGCCTGCCGCATATCCTGGCATTCGGTAAAACCCAGCACTCCATTAAATTTATTGCGAGACATATTGAAGCGATGATAAAAGTGGATACTATTGATGGTACGCCATTTTTCAGATTGAAACAGATCCCCCTTGACATTCCACAGGTCCAGAAAGTCGAGGGTGGAAATTTCTATTTCACTTTCTCACCTGACCGGGACAGCATTCTCAATGATTGTTATATAGTGGATCATGAATTAATATTCGATATATCCGGAGGGTTTGACTATCCCTGGATATTTGCAAAAAACAGCATAGAAGAGATATTGGCCTCTGACCAGATGTATGAGAATAAAACCCCGTGTTCCTTTACACTCATGCGTCGGGATATCCCTTCAGACAGTGGGATATCATTCTATTCTTTTATAGGCAATGCATCCTCTGAGGAGAGATTGAGGAATTTTAAAAACCCTCTTGTTGATGAGGCTGTTATAGAAGAAAAAAGACGGGAAAACAAGAGAATAATCGAAAGGATTAAAGATAACATGTTTACCGTCAGCAGCAATAAGAATTTCGACAGTTATTGTGGTCAGACATTCCTGGATAATATTATGAGAGGCGGCTTGCCTGTTGTTTTTAAGACCCCGGAAAGTAAAAGCATATTCTATTTATATTCAAGAAAACATGGTGATCTTGAGAGGGACTACAACTATTTTATACTTGAGCAAACTTATTTATCACAGGGAAATGCACACTTCAGAGACGTTAATCAGAACCGCAGGAATGATGTCTGGTTTAATCCGGAGGTCGAGGATAGTAATATCATCATGTTTTTTAACCTGATTCAGACCGACGGGTTTAATCCCCTGATTGTTAACGGTCTTACTTACACGGCAGAGAATATCCCTGCATTAAAAGAATGGCTCGGTAATATTGTGAAGGACCCTGGGATGGTTGATGAATTATTGGAAATGGTGAGGGAACCTTTTACACCGGGCGAGTTCATAATGAAAATTGAAGAAATCGGCTTCCGGGTATCACCTGATTATGACGAGGTTATTGCCGTCCTGCTCTCATTCTGTAAGCTGAATGATGTGGGGCAGCCGCGCGAGGGCTACTGGATAGACCACTGGACATACAATCTGGATTTAATCGAGAATTTCCTTATGGTTTATCCGGACAGGTTAAGAGGCATACTGGTGGACAAAAACGTTTATACCTTCTACGACAATCCTGATATCGTTATGCCAAGGAACAGGAAATATGTGCTGACTGACGGAAAGGTCAGGCAGTATGAGGCCGTAGAACGCGACAGGGAAAAAGAAAGTCTCATAAAATCAAGGAAAGAAGAGCCCTATAAGGTAAGGACGGAATACGGAAAGGGTAATATATATACAACAAATCTGCTGGTTAAACAGTTGTCGATTATCGCAAATAAGATATCGTCGCTTGATCCCGAAGGAATCGGTATAGAGATGGAGGCTGATAAACCGGGCTGGAATGACCCTTTAAATGGTCTGCCAGGACTTATGGCCTCGTCTCTGAATGAGACATTGGAACTTCACAGGACCTGCTCATTCCTGTATGATGCCATTTCAAAGATCAAATTGAGGGATGATGAGTCTGTATATTTGTTTGAGGATTTGTATATATTTATCACTGGTTTGATTAAGGCAATCGATCGAAGACTAAACTCAACAGATAAGAAGAGGTCTTTTATATTCTGGGATGAAAGTCACAGGATTAAAGAAGATTATAGGGAAAAAACCAGGTTCGGTATAAGCGGAAAAGATAGAGAGATAAAGATATCCGCGGTAAAGGGCTTTCTGAACAGATGTCTGAAATTACTGGATAGTATTTTCAGTGATATTCCTCAAGATAAACTGTTCCACAAAAACGGGTTATGTTATACATATTTTCTAAACGAGGTTAAAAGATACGAGCACATCTATCTCGATGATAACAGGAAAGAGTTTGCATTAAATAATTCCGGGCTTCCTCTTGTAACTCCTTTAGAGTTCAAACAGAAGCCTGTCTCATTGTTTCTGGAAGGCCCGGTCCATCT
>CAYFYW010000003.1:0-7593 GCA_964347425.1 uncultured Nitrospirales bacterium | reverse complement strand
GCCATCGGGGCAGAGACAGTTGTTTTTGGAGAGGTAGGACTCTCAGGAGAACTAAGGGCAATAAGCCAGGCAGAGTTGAGAATCAAAGAGGCCGGAAAACTTGGCCTCAGAAGGGGTGTCATACCGGCGGGTAATGCCGGCAATCTTAAGAAACCGGAAATTGAGGTCATAGGGGCAAAAAATGTTGAAGAAGCTCTCGAGATTCTGTTCTTTTGAAATCCTGTTTTCTGCCCTTCTGCTCTTCTGCTCTTCTGCTCTTGTCACGGGCTGTGCGCCCAGGCTCGCACCGCCTCCCCTTTACAGAGATATTGAACTGTCGCTTGATGAAATTATCTCTATTTCAAAAAAAGATATTCATACCTTAAAAGCAATAGCAGGTATACATATAGAAAAAGATAACAGGCCGCATTCTTATGTTGATGCCTCTCTGATGATGAAAAAACCCAACTGGCTGCACATGAGGCTGTATAAATTCGGCATTCTGGCCGGTAATTTTCTTTTCAAAGATAACGTAGTGCATGTCTCCAGTGGAAAGGGAGCCGGAAAATTCAAGGAATTCGGCAAGGAGCTTTATTATTCCATCTTCTGGTGGGAAGGACTTGAATATGCGGCGATGTATAAAGAGGCCGCAGAGTACGTTATAAAAACAAAGAATAAAGAGATACGTCTTGACAGGTCCACGCTTCTGCCGGTAAGACAGGATATCATGGCCGATAATAAAAAAATTCATATCCTGTATGAGGAGCCGCGAAAAGACGTCAATACATTGTCACAAACCCCAGGGGAAGAGCCTCAGGATCGACCCGTATCAATGAGCCGTGGTTTCGGGACATCTTCCCGCGCTGACGTATGGTATCCTTCGGTAGTGAGAATAGAAATAGGTGCTTACAGGTTTACTGTAAAAGTTGACAGGCTATTGATAAACCCTCCAACGGGAGAAAATGATTTCAAGACACCGGGGGAGAGTATATAACTGCCTTAATCGCGTTTTATCCCTTCTTTACCTTTTGTACCCTCTTTGTCCAGCTTTAGTCCGAGATTAACAGCAACAGATTCAATAATATCTTCATCAATCTTTTCTTTTTTTATAAGAAAACTTTCGAGAAGGGCGTTGTCACAGACAGTATTTATCAAACGCGGGATTCCCTCTGAATAAAAGTGAATTAATTTAGCAGCTTCAGGGGTAAAGATTTCGTTACTACACCCGGCAATCTTAAGTCGATGCTGTATGTATTCCTGCGAAATGCCTTCTTCAAAGGCCTTCAGCTTACATCTGACAGCAACACGCTGCTTAAGAGGGTTATCGAGCGATAAAAGGGACTCCATCTCGGAGAGCCCAAAAAAGACAAAAGTTATCAGTTTTCCGCCTTGTACCTCCATGTTAAGGAGTCCCCTGAATTCCTCCATAATCTCCCGGGATTGAAGCATCTGCATCTCATCAATGAGCACAACGCTCTTCATGCCATGTTCATGGATTTCAACCAGCCTCTCATATATCTGCCCCAGCACCTGCACTTTATTGTCACCAGGATTTTCTGCCCCTAACTGCACAGCAATTTTTTTCATGAGCCAGTCAGGAGTAACAGATGAGTGAATTACAACAAGAAGGGCGGCTTCATACTGATCCTCATTCAACTCGTCCAACATCCTCCGGGCAAGAGTGGTCTTACCCGTACCAATATCTCCTACTACTACCACAAGTCCTTTCATGGTATCAATTGCGTATTTAACTCTCACAATTGCCTCGGCATGCTGAACACTGTTGTAATAGAATCTGCTGTCAACGACATTGGTAAACGGCTGCTCTTTTAATTTAAAAAACTCTAAGTAGTCCATACACTTAATATTTTACATTATCTCAATTCAAAATCCAAATGACAGGACTCAAATTAACGCCTGCGGTATGATTAAAAAAATCCAGTCAAAAAAATCGAAATTCCTATACTATTAAATTATTGGGATTTTGTAAGTGGGCACATGAAGATCTTGGACTTCACCTTTTTATGAGGCAACCGGCACAAAACTAAATATACGAAACCCTGTCTTTCTTTGTTTTTGTCCTGTCTTTGTCTTCTGACTCCATAGACTTTAAAATCTTGACTTTACTTGCAACGTCCCTGAAGTTAGGATCCTGCGCATTGATCTCACTATAGATATTAAGGGCTTTATTATAATCTTTGTTTTTTACATAGGCATCCGCGAGATCACATTTTGCCCCGAGATAGCCTTCATCTGAGGGCGACATCGTATCAACTATCTTTTTAAACTCCTGGATCGCAAGAGGATAAAGCCCCTTTCCCATGTAACACACTGCAAGCATGCTTGAACTCTGCAGGACCTTCCCGGTATCTTTTGCAGCTATCTTAAATTCCCTGATGGCATCATCTAAAAGACCCATTTCTTTGTAGGCAATACCTAAATCATAACGGGTTTCAACGTCTTTCTCGTCAAGCTCTTCTTCGATTCCTTTTTTAAATTCCTGAAATACACCTTTTACATCGCTCTCAAGTGTAGCTTGCGCAGCAGCTTCTTCTGCCGGCTTCTCCCCGGTCATTTCACCGGGTTTGAGATCTCTCAGTCTTTTTATGATTTCTTCGTTATCAGGAAATGTTGAAAGCAGTTTCTTGTAGAGACCAACGGCCTCATCTGTAAGCCCCTGCTTGGCATAAAAATCTGCTTCAGCCAATTCTTCTTGAAAACCCCCACGAGATTCTTCTGCAGAAGGCGCTGCTTCCTTTTCAGAGACAGGCTCGCCTCTTTCTACATCAACGGAAGGCTCGCTGATTCTGACAAGTCTCGGGTCATCCGGATTCAAACTAATTGCCTCGGCAATTATAGTGTTCTTTGCTCCCTGATCACCTTTCTGTTCGTAAAGTTCGGCAACCTTCAGACATTCGCCAATGGCTTTGTCCTTTTCTCCCGATTTAATATAAATTTCTTTGAGTCTTGTACGAATTTCCACACTATCCGGTTCTCTATCTCTTAATTTCTCAAGTAAGGTTGCAGCTTCTTTATCCAGTCCCTGACTCACATATTTATCTATCTCAAGCAAAATCTCTTCAACAGGTCCTTCTTCCAAAGATACAGAAGGGGGTTTTTCCTCAATACCCAATCTGTTTTCCAGCTCTTTAATCTTACCCTTCACAGCTTCATCAGAAGGATTCAATTCCACGATCTCTTTACACGACTTGAGCACATCCTGGGGAAGGTCTTTATTTTCATAAATACCCAGCAGGGCATTCAATTAGTTTATTGCTGCATCCTTATCGTCCTTTCCTTTATAGATAGTTATAAGACGGCGTTTAACCTCTACAGGGTCATGATCTTTAAAATTATCCAGTAATTCAAGAGCTTCGCTCCATCTTTCAGCGCCCAGGGACTCATCTATGTACGGGAGCAGTATATCCCATGCCTTTTCAACCGTGCCTTCTTTAAGGTAAATGGTGCCCAGATGTTTTTTATACTGATTATTAGAAGGTTCTATCTTGATAAGCTCTGACAAGGCCTGTTCTGCACCATCCATATGACCTGTTTCAATCGCCAACCTTGAATAATTGCGCAGTACATCTACGTCATCTGAAGCAAAGGACATCGCTTTATTGAGGTACTCGTAAGCCTGTTGAATATCACCCGTTTTCTCGGCTATTCTGCTCAGTCCGATAAATGAGGAAATATTCTGAGAGTCAGTATCAACTGCCTTGAGATAGAACTCCCGTGCCTTTTCAAGCTCACCTTTTTGCAGATGACTTGATGCAATTTCCGCATATACCTTAATTACCTCATCGTTCAGGCCAATTTTTTGATAGAGCTCTACAATTTTTAATCTAAGGTCAATATTGGCAGGTGTGAGTTTAAGTAATTGTTCATAGATTTCTATAGCCCTTTGAGTTTCACCTTCTCTTATGTATATATCTGCAGCAGCAAGAAAATTCTCTCTTGCATTACTTATCAGGCCCTTTTCAGCATTAAGTTCTGCCAACGCCAGGAGTGCACTCACCTCCGAGGGAAATACGTTAAGGATTTTCTTGTAGAGAGCTATTGCCTTCAGGTGGAAGCCTTCCTCTCTGAAAATACCGGCTGCCGCTGAAAATGCCTCTACTGCCTCACGTTTTGCTTTTGTCCTCAAATATAAGTCGCCTATGGTATTATAGACATTGCCATCCTTGGTTTCTGCTAACAGTTTTTTCCATTCTGAAATGGCCTTATCTATCTGGCCTTTCTGAACCAATTTCTGGGCTGATTTAGTTATTGTAACCTTATCTATCATCTCGCCTTGTTGTTCTGAGGATATTTTTAAAAGCGTATCACATCTAAAAGGTGAGTGTCAATAAGTGAGAATCTCTTCTTAATGAATTGCAAAACAGATATACGGATTAGAACTAATCAGGTGGAGGCTATTTTAAGGAAAATCTGTTTACTCACAAACAGATAGAGCATGCTCTCTCTTTAAAACCCCTTTTTTATCGCATCAGCAAACCTGACAACCCTTTTCATTTCCTTTACATCATGAACCCTTACAATATTAGCACCGTTGAAAATACCAATGGCTGTTGCAGCTGCCGTCCCTTCAATCCTCTCCGAAACAGGCAGATTACCAAGGGTTTTTCCGATAAACGATTTTCTTGATGGACCTAATAGTATTGGTTTTTCAAAACCGGTAAATTCATCGAGGCGTTTTATGATCTCGAGGTTATGTTCGACGGTCTTTCCAAAACCAATACCGGGGTCAATGATCATCTTATCTTCCGCAATACCGGCCCTCCGGGCAATTGCCATGCCCTCTCGCAGATAATCCATTATCTCCGGTATCAGTGCCCTGTAGGCAGGGTCATTCTGCATGTTTTCGGGAGTACCCTTAATATGCATTATTATGACAGGGACCCGGTGCTGTGCTATAACTTCAGACATTTTAGAGTCAAACCTGAGCCCGCTTATATCGTTTACAAGAGAAGCGCCTGCAGAAATGGCAGCCTTTGCAACGGCTGATTTATATGTATCAACTGATATGGGAATATTCAGCTTTTTGGCAAGTTCCTCAATTACAGGTACAACCCGCCTTATTTCTTCCCTGACAGAGACCTTTTCCGCTCCGGGTCTCGTGGACTCCCCGCCTATGTCTATGATGTCAGCACCTTCATCCTGCATCTTCAGAGCATGCTCAACAGCCCCTCTTCTATCTAAATAAAGTCCGCCATCTGAAAAAGAATCAGGCGTGACATTAAGGATACCCATGACATATGTCTTTATTGAGAAGTCAAAATGAAAATTTTTCCAGCGCAGTTCCACGAATGTCCCCCACATCTTTCGCCTCACTCTACGACCCGTAAGGCGAATCCCGATGTATCGGAGCACTGACTAAATGCTTATAAATCCCAAATCACAACTACCAAATAACAAATAAGCTGCAAATCTCAATGACCAAATGACCAGAGCAATATTTGTTTCGGTCATTGGATTTTGGGTATTGGAATTTGCCCGTCCTCCGCAGTAGCATTGCTACGGAGGATGGATTTGGTATTTGGAATTTGGTTATTGGAATTTTCAATGTCAGTGGCTCTGTGGTTTTCTAAGTGCATTATTGGGGTTAACGGTTCAATTGCTCATTGACTCAATGACTAAATGACCTGTTTTTTATTCGTATTTTGATCTGGTATCCGGGATTTTATGCTCTTGATTTGGTCATTGAGAAATTGGAATTTATCTGGTCATGACATTTCAGGATGGAACCCAAAAATTATCCCGCTGTCTCTGGAGCAGGGTTTATTTTCTTTTCAGGATTGACTGCCTCAGGAACTATATTTTTATTGGCTCCTGATTTTGATGGCTCAGGAGTGCTTACTTCTTTGCCCTGAATTATGGCATCTATTTCAACAGCGTCGAGGGTCTCCTTCTCAAGCAGAGCAGATGCAATTTTTTCAAGAATAGCGTGGTTATCCAGAAGCAGGTGTTTTGAATACTCGTATCTTTCAGTAACAATTTTCCTAATCTCATCATCTATGTCTTCCGCTGTTTTTTCAGAATAATCTTTATGCTTTGCGATTTCTCTTCCAAGAAATATCTGCTCGTCCTTTTTCCCGAACGTTACAGGCCCTAATTTTTCACTCATACCCCATTCGCATACCATTTTTCTTGCAATCTCTGTTACCTTCTCAAGGTCATTGCCTGCTCCTGTTGTCGTGCGTCCAAAGATAATCTCCTCAGCTGCCCTTCCACCAAGAAGTACCGACATTGTCTTGAGAAGGTGTTCTTTAGAATAGGTATACCGGTCATCTATCGGAAGCTGCTGAGTCACGCCAAGCGCCATTCCCCTCGGGATAATGCTTACTTTGTGGATAGGGTCAGTTCCAGGGGTTAATTTAGCAACAAGTGTATGACCTGCCTCGTGGTGCGCTGTATTGCGCTTTTCCTCTTCAGACAGTATCATGCTCTTTCTCTCTGTTCCCATCATAACCTTGTCTTTCGAACTCTCGAAATCTGTCATTTCAACCTTGCTCTTAGACTTCCTTGCCGCAAGAAGAGCGGCTTCGTTTGCCAGATTTTCGAGATCCGCTCCGGAAAAGCCAGGCGTTCCCCTTGCAAGGATTTCAAGATCTACATCTTCAGCCAGAGGAATCTTTCTTGTATGAACCTTGATGATTTCTAATCTGCCTTTCACATCAGGTTGCGGGACAATAACCTGCCTGTCAAATCTCCCGGGTCTTAAAAGCGCTGGGTCGAGAACATCGGGCCTGTTCGTCGCTGCGAGTACTATTACTCCCTCATTCGGGTCAAAGCCATCCATCTCAACTAAAAGTTGATTGAGGGTCTGCTCGCGTTCGTCATGCCCGCCGCCCAAACCAGCCCCCCTGTGGCGGCCTACGGCATCGATTTCATCGATAAACAGGATACACGGGGCATTCTTTTTTGCCTGATCAAAAAGATCCCTTACCCGTGAAGCACCAACTCCCACGAACATCTCTACGAAATCAGAACCACTAATGGAAAAAAAGGGAACACCTGCCTCACCTGCAATAGCCCTGGCAAGCAGCGTCTTCCCGGTGCCCGGGGCACCCACTAGCAGGACACCTTTGGGGATTTTTCCTCCGAGCTTCTGGAATTTCGACGGGTCTTTCAAGAAATCAATTACCTCCTGAACATCTGTCTTAGCCTCTTCAATTCCTGCCACGTCGGAAAAAGTTACCTTTACAGCTTTCTCGGATACAAGCTTTGCCTTACTCTTACCGAAAGACAGAGCCTTGCTACCGCCTGCCTGCATCTGCCTCATAAAGACTACCCAAATAATTACAAGAAAAATGATAGGTCCCCAGCTGATAATCAGATCCATATACCACGGGCGCTGCTCCGGTTTTGCTTCAATCCTTACTCCTTTTTTCCGTAATTCTTTTACGAGGTCGGGAAATTCAGGAGCATACGACTTAAACTTTGATCCATCCTTCAGTGTCCCAGAGATTAAATTTTCAGGTTTTTTTATGGTTACTTCTGCAATTTCTCTATTTTCCAGCTTGGCCATGAAATCAGAAAAAGCTATCTCCTCTGCGCTCTTGGGAACATTGAAAAGATTAAAAACAAGGATCATCATCAGACCGAACAAGA
>CAYFYW010000002.1:0-2118 GCA_964347425.1 uncultured Nitrospirales bacterium | reverse complement strand
ATTATTCTGGGGCTTGAAAGCGCCCAGAACATCGGCGCAATCTCATTTGCATTTGCATCAGGATATACCGGAGTGCTCCTTTCGCCTGTTCATCTCTGTCTTGTACTTACAAGGCAATATTTCAGGGCAAATATGGCGGTCATCTACCAGAGTATTATCAAGGGTGGACTATTGATTATGACTGCCGCCATTGTCATGTACTTTGCACTTGCTGGAAGGGGTTAAAAGGGTTGCAGAGAATTACCATTGCTATTACAATATATACATAAGAGTCTATGGGGGAGAACAAAGGTTTGAAAAAACTCATCGATCAATTCTGTAATTCTTTAAAAGCAGAAAAGGACGTATCTCCTCATACTCTGAGGGCATATTCCAGGGACCTTGAAGAATTTCTCTCATTCATGGACAAAAAACCCGACGATATAGATAACGTTGATATCAGGAGCTTTCTTGCCTCACTTCATTACAGGAAGTTAAAAAAAACCTCTGTCTTGAGAAAACTCTCAACCATCCGTTCTTTTTTCAGGCATCTCCACAGGGAAGGTTTTGTAAAAAAGAATCCTGCTAAACTCGTATCAAGCCCTAAGCTTCAGAAAGTTTTACCGAGGTTTTTAACCGTTGATGAGGCCTTTGCTCTCATGGATTCTCCAAAAGGAGACATGTTTCAGGAGTTAAGGGCCAAAGCTGTTCTTGAACTCTTCTACTCGTCCGGTTTAAGGGTATCCGAATTATCAGCGCTTGATATTAATGACTTTAACATTAAAGAATCACTTGTAAGGGTTAAAGGGAAGGGGAAAAAGGAGAGGATCATACCCGTAGGGTCAAAGGCTGTTGAAGCCATGAAAAATTATCTCCCGGAAAGAATTTCTCTTAAGAAAAAGTCGCAGGCTTTGTTTTTAAATTACCGCGGGGGCAGGTTGACACAAAGAAGCATTAGACGTATAGTAGATAAATATGGCAGGATGATAGCTCTTAAAGGTCATCTCAGCCCTCATGCTTTAAGGCATACTTTTGCGACACATTTACTTCATGGTGGAGCTGACTTAAGGTCTATTCAGGAGCTCCTGGGACATTCATCGCTATCAACGACCCAGAAATATACTCATGTAGACATTGCTCACCTTATAGAAGTTTATGATAAAGCGCACCCAATGGCGAAGAGAAGTAAAAGTGAGAAGTGAAAAGTTAGAAGTTAAAAGTTATAAAGTTAAGAACCCTGCGCCAAGAGCGCAGGGCGTAAAAACCAAAATAAAAAACAACTCAGTGCAGTCATTCTCGGGCTTGCCCTGTACCATACGGTTCAGGGCTTGACCGGAGAATCCAGTTTATATTCCGGATTGCCCGATCAAGCATGCCCTCTGACTTGATCAGGGGTCGGGCAATGACATAAAGAGGAAGCAATTCATCCCTTGCCAAGAGCACAGGGAATTCTTGCTAATGTAGTATAAATGAGAAATTAAAAGTTAGAAGTCATACAGGAGAAACAATGTTTCATGGAACTACTATACTTTGCGTGAGGAGAAATGGAAATGTTGCTATCGCAGGTGACGGACAGGTTACGCTGGGAAATACTGTCCTCAAGCACAATGCAAAAAAAATCAGGAGAATGTATAACAATAAAGTGGTAGCAGGTTTTTCAGGAGCAACGGCAGACGCCTTGACTCTATTTGAAAAATTTGAAGCAAAACTCGAAACTCACAGAGGCAACATAACAAAGGCCGCAGTGGAACTTGCAAAAGATTGGAGAACAGATAAAATTTTAAGAAGGCTTGAGGCACTACTCATTGTTGCTGATACAGAACATTCTTTTGTCATATCAGGCAACGGCGATGTACTTGAACCAGAGGATGGTATAAGCGCCATTGGCTCAGGAGGACCCTATGCACAGGCTGCAGCAAAAGCTCTCATCGAACATACACAGCTGGAGCCAAGAAAAATCGTTGAAGATGCCATGAAGATAACATCACGCATATGCATATACACAAATGAATCAATTACGTTAGAGGAGTTAAATGGATAAATTTACACCAAAAAAAATTGTTGCAGAACTCGACAAGTATATAATCGGCCAGCAAAGGGCAAAAAAGGCAGTTGCAATTGCCATGAGAAACCGCTGGA
>CAYFYW010000001.1:0-7374 GCA_964347425.1 uncultured Nitrospirales bacterium | reverse complement strand
TAACGCAGAGTTGACCCGACAAGGTCCTGACTGGATTATAACATGCAAAAATGGCAACTTAAACACGAAAAATATTAAAAATCAAAAAGTGAACCGTAGTCATTGTACGAGGTCAAACGACAGGTTATACGGCATATTTATTTGTCCTTTGTCAAGCTTGTCCCGTGGCGAAGCTTTATGGGGGCCTGACCCCTAAAATATGTCGAACATTCCAAATTCCAAATAAACTCTATATCCAAATTCCAATGACCGAAAACAAATGCAAGCAACGAAAAACAGATTAGATGAGTTTCTCCATATCTTTTGTATTTGGTGTTTGTGATTTGTGGTTTTATGTTATTCTGTCTTTGGTAAGATTTACAGGATTTTGTTATGGGAAACGTAAACTCTACACCGGGACCTGTCAAGCTGTTTGTTGGTATGCTCTCGCAGGATATCGCTCTCCTTGAACGACTTAAAGAAAAACTTCAGAACGTGTTCGGTCCTCTGGATATGGAAAGCCCGGTATGGCAATGGGAGCACTCAGACTATTATCTGAAGGAAATGGGAAAGGGATTAAAGAGGCAGTTTATCTTTTTCCGGAAATTAATAAATCCACAGGCCATCTCCGGGACAAAATTAAAAACAATCGGGATTGAAAGAGAGTATCTCAATGAAAACGGGGGAAGAAGGATAAATCTTGACCCAGGGTATTTAGACTCGGCAAAGGTAGTTCTCGTTTCAACAAAGGATTTTTCTCACAGGATCTACCTCGAAAATGGCATATACGGAGAGGTAACGCTTATTTACTCAGGAAAAACCTATCGGACATTCCCTTACACATATCCGGATTTCAGGACCGGTGAGTATTTTGATATTTTTAAAAAGGCACGGGAGCTGTATAAAACGCGGAAAGGAGAGGAAGGGATGGGCTGTGCAGATTGATGACAGGAAAGCGATTGTTGGATGGAGTCTGTATGACTGGGCTAATTCAGCCTTTGCTACTACCATTATGGCCGGATTTTTTCCGGTCTTTTTTAAGCAGTTCTGGAGTGCCGGTGCTGATACGACAATGAGTACAGCGAGGTTGGGACTGGCAAACTCTCTGGCCGGTGTTTCCGTGGCTTTGCTGGCGCCTGTTCTCGGAGCTATCGCTGATAAGGGAACAGTAAAAAAGAAATTCCTCCTCTTCTTTGCTTTTATGGGAGTAGTTATGACCTCATCCCTTTACATCGTCTCAAAGGGTAACTGGCCCCTGGCTATATTCCTGTATGTATTTGCGACCGTTGGCTTTTCAGGAGGGAATATTTTCTATGATGCACTGATAACCGGTATTGCATCCGAGAAAAATATGAATTTTGTTTCATCACTGGGATTTTCACTGGGGTATTTAGGCGGTGGTATTCTTTTCGCTGTAAATGTATGGATGACACTGAGTCCTGCGACATTTGGATTTGCGGACTCCGGAGAAGCTGTGAAGTTCTCATTTCTTACGGTAGGGGTGTGGTGGGCGGTCTTTTCACTCCCTCTTTTCCTGTTCGTGAAAGAGCCGGTGAATGAAAAGACGAAATCCGACCCGAATATGGTAAAAGCCGGGCTTATTCAATTAAAAGAGACATTTCAGGAGGTACGCCATTTAAAAACCATCTTTTTGTTTCTTATCGCTTACTGGCTCTATATCGATGGCGTGGATACCATAGTACGCATGGCTGTGGATTATGGTATTTCTATCGGTTTTGAAGCTAATGACTTAATCCTTGCGCTTCTTGTCACCCAGTTTGTCGGTTTCCCTTCTGCCATAGGGTTTGGTTACCTCGGTAATAAGATTGGCGCAAGGCGAGCTATCTTTATTGCCATTGCAGTTTATCTGTTTGTTACGTTCTGGGGCGCTTTTATGCAGAGCAAAAATGAATTCTATATCCTGGCTGTAATCATTGGTCTTGTACAGGGTGGAATTCAGGCTCTGAGCCGCTCGTTTTATGCGAGGATAATCCCTGTTGACAAGTCAGCCGAATACTTTGGCTTTTATAATATGCTCGGCAAATTCGCTGCTGTCTTAGGCCCTGTTTTTTTGGGTGGGGTTGGTCTGCTGGTAAAATCTCTGGGTTACAGCAGTGATACAGCATCACGGGCAAGTATTACATCTATTTCGATTCTCTTTATTGCCGGAGGAATTTTATTTTATTTTGTTAACGAAGAAAAGGGCAGGGAAGAGGTCAAATACCTGTCAGAGAGAGATTTATAAGGTTAATAATCGGGGGATTGGTATATCAGACCACTACCATGTTATCCCTGTGGATGACCTCGTCGGAATATTTATATCCTAAAATTTTTTCTATTTCAGTGGTCTTTTTGCCTTTAATCTGTCCGATGTCTTTTGAAGAATAGTTGGTCAGACCTTTTGCAATTTTTCTGCCTTCCCTGTTCACACAGCTTATGCAGTCCCCGATGTTAAAATATCCCTCTATTTCTGTGATGCCTGAAGGCAGGAGACTTTTACCCTGAGTAGTAATGACTTTAACAGCCCCGTCATCGAGATAAACCATACCCTTTGATTTTAAACCATAGGCAATCCACCCCTTTTTAGAGGACAGCCGCTGCTTTTTCGGTTTGAAATACGTCCCGATTTTTTCATCGTTAATCAGCCGGCTGAGAAGTCCGCTTTTTTTCCCACTCATAATTACAACGGGAATGCCGTGGTTATTCGCCTGCCTGGCTGCAAGGAGCTTTGAATACATTCCACCTGTACCCAGGGCACTGCCTCTGCCGCCTGCGAGCTTTTCAATTTCGGTGGTAATCTCGTCAACACTGCCGATAAGTTCAGCGCCCCTGCTTCCGGGGTCTTTCGTGTAAAGTCCGTCAACATCAGAGAGGATAACGAGCATATCTGCCTCTACAAGACCTGCCGTAAGTGCAGCCAGCATGTCATTATCTCCAAATTTTATTTCGTCAACAGCAATAGGGTCATTTTCATTAATGAGGGGAATAACACCGTAACTCATCAGTGCGAACATTGTATTTTTCGCATTTATATATCTCCGGCGGTTTGTTATGTCGTCTCTTGTAAGCAGTACCTGTGCGACCTTTTTATTGAAATCAGCAAAGCTGTGCTCGTATGCCCACATGAGGCTTGATTGTCCGATTGCAGCAGCAGCCTGCTTGAGTTTTATATCCCTGGGCCTTTCTTTAAGCCCGAGCTTTTTAAGACCGGCAGCAATGGCGCCAAAGGAAACAATAACTGCCTCAAGACCTTTGTCTGCAATATCGGAGATATCTTTTGCTATTGCATAAAGCCTTCTGGTATTGAGCCCCTTATCTGCTGAAGCAAGGATATTACTTCCTATTTTTATTACTAACCGTTTCATTTTAGCCTATAGCTCATCGCTCATAGCTCGTAGTTTAAGAAAAAAGGTTTATAGCTTTGACTATGAACTATGAGCTTTCATCTACCTGCCGCTTTCTTTGTGTTTCTCCACCTTTTTTCCGAGGTATGCTATAAGTTTTTTAATTCCCTCTCCTGTTATAGAACAAATCGGGAAAAAATCATAACCCTTATCTTTACAATAACGTGCAAGTCTGTCAAGTCTTTTCCCGTCGCCTTTTATGTCGAGCTTTGTTCCTGCTACTGTCTGAGGTTTCTTGACCAACTCAGGACTGTAGAGTTCAAGCTCCCTGTTTATTTTCTCAAAGTTATCTGCCGGATCTCCTTCTGCTGTTTCTGATATGTCAACAAGGTGCAGGAGAATAGATGTCCTTTCTACATGACGCAGGAATTGAAAACCGAGACCCAGACCTTTATGTGCACCCTCTATTAAACCCGGGATGTCGGCAATTACAAAGCTTTTATATTCTTTATATTTGACTACCCCGAGGATGGGTATCAGCGTTGTAAACGGGTAATCTGCAATCTTTGGCCTTGCAGCAGATACGCTGGAAATTAAGGTCGATTTGCCTGCATTCGGGAGTCCTATCAGTCCTACATCAGCAAGGAGTTTTAATTCCAGAACCAGGGTTTTTTCTTCGCCGGGCTCTCCGGGCTGTGCAAACCTCGGTGCCTGCCGCGTAGCACTTTTAAAATGTGCATTGCCAAGTCCTCCCCTTCCGCCTTTTGCAGCTATAACATTCTGTCCTTCTTTTGTAAGGTCAGAGACAAATTCACCAGATTCAGCATCTTTTATAATTGTCCCGAGGGGCACAGATATGACAAGATCTTTCCCGTTCTTGCCATGCATATCTTTGCCCATACCATTTTGCCCTTTTTTAGCCCTGTATTGCTGCTGGTATTTAATGTCCAGGAGGGTATTCATGTCTTTCGTAGCTTTGAAGATAATGTGTGCTCCCCTTCCACCGTCTCCACCGTTAGGACCGCCTTTCGGAACATATTTTTCTCTTCTGAAGCTCACGCAGCCTTTTCCACCGTGCCCTGCTTTCACGTAGACTTTTACTTGGTCAATAAATTGCATAAAAATACGGGTTTTTTTATTTATGATACACGATTCACATGGAATGTTAAAACTTGGAAGTAGCTCGAAATACAGTATAAAAAATTCCAGACACCAAATGCCAAATTTCAAATTCAAATATGAACAGTCAAGAAGGTCATTCAGTCAGTAATTTGGTTCGTATCTGTCCAAGAAACAGGAATATTATTAAGGCGGAATGCCTCATAAACACAATAAACCCCACACACTACAGCGGGACAGGTCGGCATGATTGACCATATGACAAGCTTCATTTTGATGAACATACGTTTTTTAAACAATTCTGTTTTGGCGTTTTCTGGTATTTTAAATGGCCCTTTTTTGTATTCACTATCGTAAATACGAATGTAAGGATTGGCTTATTTCTTACATTCGCTCGCTATGCGCTCACTGTTCATTCTAAAGGTGCCGTTATTGTGTTTCTTCCTGCCTGCCGGTTTACATGCCTCAGGCATGCAGGCAGGCACCATTCCGCCTGTAAACAGCTGGCGGACAAGCCCGCCTTTACAGATTCGGCTGGCAAGCCCGCCTTTACAGATTCGGCGGCCGGACTGCGTTCTTTTAACATTATTTTGGACAGCACTGAATTTGGCTCTTAAATGACTTAATTACCTAATGACTTAATAACTAAAGGAGATGCTTGTGATTTGTCAGCCACGGCGGATTCGCGGAGGCGAAGAATTTAGACGCTAAGACCGGAAGATAGAAAAAGGGTGTTTGAATGGTACCTGCTGAATGTTTTTACTCAGATTGAACTACCGGATAAACACTTATCTGGCGTCTCGTTCTGCTCTTGTGTTCAAAAGATACGGTTCCGCTGATTTTGGCGAAAAGGGTATCGTCGCTTCCCTTGCCTACGTTAAAACCCGGATGAAATTTTGTCCCTTTCTGTTTCACAAGAATATGGCCTGCTTTTACAAGTTGACCGCCAAACTTTTTTACGCCGAGACGTTTTGACTCACTGTCTCGGCCGTTTCTCGAACTGCCCACACCCTTTTTATGTGCCATTTTTTATTTCCTCCAGAAAATTACTTAATTTCTATATTCTTGATTTTGACTGCCGTGTACTGCTGCCTGTGACCTCTCAGCTTCCTGTGGCCCTTCCTCGGTTTCTGTTTGAATACGAGTACTTTTTTTGCTTTTTCGGTATCCAGTACTTCCGCCGATACCTTTGCATTTGAGAGAAAAGGACTGCCAAATGAAACCCTGCTACTGTCTGAGGCCATTAATACCGTGTTAAATGTAACAGATTTCTTATTAGGGATTTTTTCAATCTTTACAACGTCTCCCTCAGATACCCTGTATTGTTTTCCGCCCGTTTCGAATATTGCATACATGAGACTTCTTCCTCCGGAAAGTTGAGTAATATATTTTTTAACATAATCCGGGGTATAAAGTCAATTTTAAGCTTATCCTGAAAGAGCATTTCCTTTTTTGTGATGGCAGGGTATGTTAAATGAACAGGGAACAATTCCCGGTTAAATTCGTTATAATAATTAACTGTGGAGAACAGGATGAAAAAATTAATTCTCTTTGATATCGACGGCACCCTTATACATACAGGTGGGGCTGGTGTATCGTCCCTGAACAGGGCATTTGATGAACTATTCGGCATAAAAGAAGCCTTTGAGGATATCTCCATGGCAGGCAAGACAGATCCCCAGATTATTAAGGAGGGGCTCAAATCACATGGTTTTCCCCATTTGGACGGCAATGTCCGTGCATTGATAAACGGATACCTGCGCTTTCTCAGGAAGGAGATTAACAACCCGCGGCGTCATATCAAGCCCGGGGTAAAGGAGTTGCTCAACGTGCTGAGAGAGCAGGGGATGTCTCTGGGGCTCCTCACAGGCAATCTTGAGGATGGCTCAAAGATAAAGCTTGGTGCTTTCGGGCTGAACGAATATTTCCTTGACGGCGCTTTTGGCAGTGACCATGAAGACAGGGACAGGCTTTTGCCCGTTGCCCTTGAGAAATTTTCAGGAAAAGGTTTTGATTTTTCCCCGAAAGAATGTGTTATCGTCGGAGATACTCCCAGGGATGTGAGATGTGCCAAGGTTCACGGGGCTCACTGCATTGCCGTTGCTACCGGCCCTTATTCAAAGGAAGACCTGCTCAGCACAGACGCAGATATAGTATTCGATACCCTGTCAGATACTGAATCGTGCATGGAATTTATAGAGGATGTCAGCTGATCTATAGAATCGCCTGATAGCTTTTGTTGAACTGAAACTGCGGCCCCAGATTTTTGTGCCGTAGGACTCAAAAAAGCTTTCAACCTGGCAGCAGGCACAAGCAAGACGGGGGCGCCGTTTTATCTTACACATTAAACTTAAAATTTATAATGTCTCCGTCCTCTACAACATAACTCCTGCCCTCAAGCCTTACCAGCCCTTTTTCCTTTGCCTTGACCATGTCTTCATCTGAGGCGGTGAAGTCATCAAAACCGATTACCTCTGCCTTGATAAAGCCCCTCTCCATGTCCGTATGCACTTTGCCGGCGGCCTTCTGTGCTTCTGTCGCTCTTCTTATGGTCCATGCCTTTACCTCGTTCTTGCCAATTGTAAAAAAAGAAATGAGACCAAGGGCATCGTAAGAGATCCTGCAGAGCCGGTTCATGGCCGGTTCATCGATACCCAGATCATCGAGAAATGCCTTTGCATCATCCTCTGAAAGCTGGGCAATCTCCATCTCTATTTTTCCACAGAGGGACACGACAGGGTAATCTTCAATTTCTTCCTTAAGTTTTATTGCTTTGTCTGTGTTGATGTCTTTTTCTTCAATATTAAGCACTATAATTTCGGGCATTATGGAAAGGAGCTGAAACGAAGACAGCATCCTTTTTTCTTCATCTGTGAATGAGATATTTCTCAGAGATAGTTCATGTTCAAGGGCATCCCTGCATTTTTTCAGG